>CAMPIC010000107.1 GCA_946886185.1 uncultured bacterium | reverse complement strand
CCTCAATGATTATGCGCCTGACACGCTCTCACCAGTTAGCGGCAACAGAAACTACATAGGCAGGCCGCTCGATGAATCTCCCGGCGGGGCTGCTCTCTTGATCGTTGATCCAACCGCGGCCGTCATTCGTGGGTGCGTGTTCGTCGGGAACAAGGGCAATGCGGGTTGTGCTGTGTATCAAGAGACAGTCGCGCGCAACCTTCTGTTCGAGCACAACGTGGTCGTAGGGAACGAGGACTACTCCGGAGCCGTGGTGTTGAACGGATACGGGGATGAGCAGATCGTCCGCCACAACATCTTCGCGAACAACATTGGATTCGGGCTCTGGTGCGGAGACTGGACGCCCCGCACGTTCCGGGTTTATTGCAATGTCTTCTGGCAGAATCAGGGCTGGGGCGGATTTGGCGCTCGGGAACAGAATAACTGGTATGGATTGCTCTCGGCCCGAGGGATGGAAGGATTGAATGACTTCTATTCCGTGCTGGAGGATCCGAAGTTTTGCCAGGATGGGTCGTATGGACTGACGGCGGAATCGCCGCTCTGGATTCCGTCCGAGCCGTGCACGGCCGTGCCAGGAACAGGTCGAGACTGCATCGTCGATCCTGTGGTCGAGCGGTCCTGGGGTGGACTCAAGCAGATGTTCGGGAAGTAGCTGGCATGCCCCAGTGGATTGACCGGACAACGGAATGCTCGCTCGATCACGGAAGCGGCAAAGCACCGTCTGGCTCGATCAGAGCGCGCTCGACTGCGGGGAAGGTTTCGACTTCGTCGTAGCGACCCCACTTCGGACGGAACACGAAGCGTGGGCTGCCCTCTCTCATTTGCTCGCGAATCGCACTCGCCGTCTCCTGCGCGGACGGCGAGTCCCCCAGCGCAAACGCGGCGTGGGCCTGGACGATCGAAGCGAGCACACACCAGTCCGCTTCGCGCGCGGCGGCCGCGGCGATCTCTCGAGCGTTCTCCGCATCTCCCCGCGTCAAGAGAAGCCAGGCATCGAGCGCTCGCACCCGAGGATCGGTGGCGTCCAGGAGCTTGGCCTCCTCGATCTGCGCGGCGGCGCGGTCGATCTCGCCGGCACGCAGCAGATCGAACGCGTAGTCGCAACGGAGCTCGACGATCCCGGTGCGGGAACGCACGGCTTCGTCGTACGCGCTCCAGGCGGAGTCCCACCGCTGCTCGAGGGCATGTGCCATCGCGCGTCCCCAAATCGCTTCCGGCATGTCCGCCTGAACGGAGAGCGCGCGTTCATAGGCCTCTAGTGCGGCTGCTCCGTCGCCGTGGATCCAGTACATCCGCCCCAGCTCCAGATCCACGGTCGGAAGATCCTCATCACGAATCTGGCTCCGCGCCGCGGCGAGTCGAATGATGACTTCCTCGAGAGCATCGCCGGCATGCCAATCCGCATTCGTGCGGCGCACGGCGAGCGTTCCGTCGTCCGGATGCACTGTGGTTGCTTCCTCTGCCCGTGCGGCTGCGTCTTCGTTTTTCCCGGCGACCTGCAATGCGTACACCAGCGAGCCGAGCGCATTCGGTTCGGATGCCTCGATCGCGAGCGCCTGTCGATACGCCTGAATCGCGCCTTCCGGATCTCCCTGCTCCAGCTCGTCGTGACCGCGGTTCGCGTAGGCGATCGGATAGCATGGATCGAGGGGAAATTCGTCCTGCACTTCCACGACGAGATCCCGCAATGCCGGATCGATCGCGTCGAGACGTTCCCGAACGATCTCACGCGTGTCGAAGCGATCGCGCCGCGGATGGCTGAGCGCGTTGGCCGCTTCGGCGAAGTATTCCCAGACGCTTCCTCCGGCATAACGGCTGAGGAAGCCGCGCCCCGTTCCTCCGTCCCTCTCCTTGGCCTGCCGATAGAGATCCTCGATCTTCCGCGCCATGTCGGGAGGAAGGACTCCGTGCACCTGGTGCGTCAGCTCGTGAAGGACGGTGTCGTAATTGTGGAAGATGGTCCGTTCCACGTCTTCGATGCCGGTGACGGTGTGATAGCCGCCGCATCCGCGCACGTCGTCCCAGAGGCGCGAGTCGTAGTCGATCCTCAAATCTCGCAGCGTATGCAGTCCGGGCGCCTCGGAAAGAAGCTCGTGAATCGGCTTGATGTAGTAGGTGTGCCCTCCCGCGACCAGCACCGGAATGAATCGCTGCCACGGAGCGACGGAAAGCGCGACGCGGTTCTGATGGCGCGGAGAAAGGGAGGACCAGTTCACCACCAGCTGTTCGATTCCGGGGATCTCCGGGAACGGGGTCTCCGCGAATACACGTTCATCCTCGGCGCGATGGACGTGCCAGGCGAATCGGATCTGCTCGAGAGCTTTCGCCACTCCATGATGGGCGCGGCCATATTCGGGGCAGATGCTGAGCGCGGTTTGGAAGTGGCGGAGCGCATCGTCATAAACGGCGTCGGAGAAAGCGAGCGAGCCGAGGCGAACATGCGCGTCGGCCCACCCAGGATGTTCCGCTGCGATCTTCTGCAAAGCGGTGCGGGCCGCGTCCCGCTGGCCCGATTCGATCAGGCGGTCCGCTTCCGCAAACGCGGCTCTCCCGAGAGAATCGGCAAACGAACCGGGATACGCGGCGTACAGCTCCGTATAGTTCTTCCTCGCGTATCCGTTTCCGATGATGTACTGCGCGGTCTCGTTGAACGGGTCGATCTCGATCGCGAGCTCGTTTGCAGCGATGGCTCCATCGGTTTCACCGAGCCGGATGCGCGTATCGACGAGCGCGAGAAGGGGAGTCGCGTCCAGGACCTCCTCGGACAGGGCTTTTTCGATCGGCTCGAGCGATCCGTCCCAATCAAGACGCTTCTGGGCGACCTTCGCGAGACCCGTCCACGCTTCCATTCGTTCCCGCGGTGTCGTGGCGAAGCGAAGCGCCGCCCGATAGTCCTTCTCCGCGCCATCCGGATCGAGCAGCTCGAGGCGAAGCTGCCCCGCCGCCAATCGATCCACCGCGGACTCGGCGCGGCCCGACACGGTCGTCGTGTCGGCCTGTTCGATGTATCGCTGGCTGGTCCGCTCGATCCACTCGTAGTCGCCGGTCTGGAACGACCATTCATACAACACGGAGCGCACTCCCTTGGCGTGCGCGAGGTTCGGTGTCGCATCCTCCGCAAGCCGCAGCTCATTCATTTGGGCGCGGAGTCGCGCGACGATGGGCGCGACCGTCGCGTAGTCGTGGACTTGCAAGAGATTCCGAAGCTCGGCGGGATCCGTTGCCAGCGCATCGGACCCGCGATCGGCCGCGGCGGAGCCGCTCGTTGCCTGATCAGTCACCGTGTCGATCGCACCCCCCTCGGAATGAGCCGCCTCCTCGACGCTCGTGTCAGCGCGCAGGTTGCTCAAGCGGGCGCGTACGGGATCGAGAAGTGGATCCTGGGCGAAGACTTGGGCGGCAGTGAGCGTGCAGGTCGGCAGCGAAAGGGCGGCGTACATGCCCGCCGCCCTCCAGAGTGTGTACCGCATCGCGGCCTTCCTGGTCGAAACGAGAGCCCTCTCCGTGGTCTGGGGAACATGCTTTCAGCGTTGAGCGATCACTCGAGGGTGCCCCCGATCGGGGTCATCGGATGATCCTGACGGAGGTAGAGTACTCCTTCTGACCGCTGCGCACGCGGGCGAAATAGACTCCGGGAGCGGCCGGTTCTCCCGAGGATGTTCGTCCGTTCCAGACCATCTCAGCCCCCGCCATCTCAGGAGTGGCCACCCGCCGTCCCGCCGAGTCGACGATGAACGCTTCGATCGAGTCTCCGCTCGTCTCGAGCTCGAGACCGGCGGGAAGAGTGAATCGAATCGATCCCGTGGCCGGATTCGGATGCGCGCGCAGAGCGTGGACCGATTCGCGGGAGGAGTCGTCGACGCCCACGGTCGGGAAGTTGTCCACAGCGTCCGGAAGATAGATGCGCCCGGATCCGAGGTCCCCGTCCCACGGCTTGTTGCCGGGGATGTGATCGATCGGATCGACCGCGTCTTCGATCCGGTCCTCGAGGTCGTCCGGATCGAGGTTCGGAGCGCGGCTCAAGATGAGCGCAGCTTCCCCGGTCACGAAAGGAACGGCGAACGAACAACCGGAAGCCAGACCCCACTCACCTCCCGGAAAGGCGCTGCGGACGCCGGTTCCGGGCGCGGAGACCAGCACCTTGCTGTTGTAGTCCGAGAAGTCCGCCTTCACGTCCATCGAGTCGACCGCGATCACCATCATCGTCTTGCTGTCGCTGGCGGGGAAATAGACCGGATGGTGACGATTTTCGTTCCCGCCGCCGGCGATGATCGCCACGTCATGGTCCTCGGCGTAGTCGATTTCGTGGTCGATCATCTCGATGTCTTCCGGAACGCCGAAGCTGCAGTTGAGGATGTCGGCGCCGTGATCGACCGCGTACCGCATCGCCTTGGCGATCTGGAACGCCGTGGCCCGACCTTCGTCGTCGAGAACGCGAATGGGGAGGATGGTCGCTCCCGGCGCGACCAGAGCGAGGATGCCCCCGACCATCGTGCCGTGCCCGTATCCTTCGTCGGCGATCCCGTCTCCGTCGTCATCGATCCCATTCGACTCTTCCCAAGGGAAAGCGTCGTTATCGACGAAATCGTATCCGTCGCGGGAGAGATGTCCGAAAAGCGCCTCGTGGTTCGGATCGACGCCGCTGTCGATGAGGCCGATCGTCACTCCGACTCCGCGCGAGCGCTGGTGTGCGAGGTCGAGACCGATGCGCTCGGTGATCTCCTGATCTTCGTAGTCGACCCACTCCCCCCCGATCGCCACCACCAGCATGTGGCGGATTCCCTCGGGGGTGTCCTCGAAGAAGTTCGGTTCGGCCGCGAGAATCGCCGGATCGAGCTCCATCTGCTCCGCGAGTATTTCGAGATCTCCCAAGCCGCTCGCGTCGAGCAGGTAGAGATTCGCCTCGGGAAACACATCGATCGTCGACGTGCCCCAGGTGTCGTTCACCTCTTCGATGATGTGGCCGGGATTGAGTTTGACCAGAAGCTGATCCTCGACATACCGGTCAACCGCGTGGGAGGGATCCGCCCACGCGCCGAGCAGCGCCAACCCCGCGAGAATCGGAACAGCGCTGCCTGACTGGAATGCGCTCCAACGCGATGCGGCAGCCCTCAGGCTGACCCGCCCTACGGCAGTGCGCCGCCAAAATGCGGAGAAACTGCCTCCGACGATGTCTTGCATAGGTTTGCGTCTCCTGAGCGAACTGCAGACTAAGTGCCCCGGGGTGTTCGCCTGCACGAGTGGTGGGGAAGCGACCCTCTCATGATACAGAAACCATCTATACTTCTGCCGATGCGGGGTTCCACCAATGATGAGCACGTCGACGACTTGCGAGCCGGTAACACCGCCGCCTGGCAGCGATTCATGAAAGAGCAGGGGCGAGTCATCCTCGCGGTGGGGCGGAGAGTGGGCCTCGACGCGAGCGAGCGGGACGAGCTCTTCCAGAACACCTGCCTCATCGCCTACCGCTCCATCGGACAGCTCAAAGATCCGGACCGCCTTTCCTCCTGGGTCTACAGCATCGCCTATCGAACCGGAATCGAGCTCGCACGGCGCCGCAAGCCCTCGGATGCCGGCGAGGAGGAGATGCAGCGTCTGGCCTCGGAGGAACCCTCCGCGGAGGAGGTCCTGGAACGCGTCGAGCTTGCCCGCCATGTCCGGGAAGGCCTTGATAGGATTGGAGATACGTGCCGCGATCTTCTCGGCCAGCTCTATCTCCAGACCGACGAGCCCAGCTACGAGGAAGTGTCCCGTCGTCTCTCCATGCCCATCGGAAGCATCGGGCCGACCCGCGCACGCTGTCTGGAGAAGCTGCGAAAGGCGCTGAGCGCGGTATCAGGGCGGGAGAAGCCCCCCACTACAAGTGCAGAGGAATCCGATCGCCCTGATCGATCGTCGTGAAGGGCAAGGGATTCCAGAAATGGACCGGGGAAGCGGATGACTGGACACCATCATTTCGACTGGGAGCAGATCGTCGATCGCGTGGAAGGGCGCGTGCCCTCCGACGCAGAGTTCCGCAACCATATGCAAGTTTGCTCCAGCTGCGGCGCGGTCAAAGCCGAAGCGGAGCGAATGCGGGACGCGATGCTCCTGGCGGGGACGCCCGAACCGGGTCCGCGGCTCGTCGCGCGCACCTGGGCTAGAATCCTGGAAGACGCGGTCGTGCAGCGTGCGCGCGACTTTGCAGCGGGAGTGCGCGCCGCCGTGGAGGAAGTGTGGGCGACGCTCTCCGCCGACTCCCTCCTCCCCTCCGCCGCGGTGCGTGGAATCGATCACGCCACTCCCCGACTCCTCGTCTATGAGACTCCGGAATACTCGGTCTCGCTCTCGTTCTACGCCGCCGGAAAGACCGGAGCGACCGACATCGTCGGCCAGGTCGTTCCGAAGAACGCGCCGGAGCTCCCCGGAGGAGGCCAGGTACGCATCTCCGACCAGCCGGATCTCTACCATGTGACCGACTTCGGAGAGTTCCGGATCTCCGGAGTGGAGGTCACCGAATCCACCCGGCTCACGGTGGCGTTCCCCGATCTCCACATCCATATCGGGCCGCTTCCACTTCTGCGCGAAGGATGATTGCTCGATCGCACCCCTGCGGATAGCGTTGTCCGCCGTGTCGCCTCCAACGCCTTCCCTCCCGGCCGCTGAATGGCAAGACGCCTTGGCGGCGGGCGATATCGACAGCTTGGAGCGCCATTTGCGCTCCGCGCGTGAAGTCGATCTCGAGAAGGCGACCTCCATCCGAGATTTCGTCGCTCTTCTGGTTACTTCCGATCCCGTACAGGCTCACCGTCTCTCGACCGAGCTATTGAGCGCGGCGTCTCGTGGGGTCGACGCGCATCCACGCGAGAAAGATGCCTCGCCGCGGCACGCCGTCCTGGCCACGGCTTGGCGTTCCGTCGCAGAGACCGCGATGTACCGGGGCAAGCTCAAGGAAGCGCGCGCCGCGTATGACCGCGCTTCGCGTCACGCGGATCTGCATGGGGACCCGGCGATGCGCGGGCAGATCCTAGTCGGGAGAATCGGGCTCCTCGTTTGGCAAGGTCGATCGGAGGAGGCCCAGGGTCTGGTTCCACAAGCGGCCAAGCTGCTCCGTCACGCCGGAGACCTCCGGTATCTCGCCCGCCTCCACATGAACCTGGGGAACGCGGCCTATCACCGCGAGGACTTTCTGGTCGCGCGCGAGGAGTTTGCTCGGGCGGCCGAAATCTTCGACCAGATCGGGGAAGTGGGCCCCCCGCGCGTCGCGCTCCAGATGAACCAGGGGACGGTCTACACCGAGCTCGCCCAAGTGGAAGACGCTCGACAAACGCTGATCGAAGTGGAAGAAAGGTCCATCGAGCTGGGACTGAATCACTTCGTCGCGCAAGCGCGCTTCAATCGAGGAATCATCGAAGCGTATTTCGGCGACTATCGGGCGGCGTTGCGTCTGCTCGAGCTCGCGGAGAGCATGTTTCGATCGGAAGGCGCGTTGGAGCTCATCGCCAGCACCGAGCTGTCCCGGTCTGAAATCTATCTCGAATTGGGGATGGGGCAGGAAGCATGCGACCTCGCGCGCGCGGCGGCTTCCGGATATGAGCGGGAAGAGATGGCGCTCGATGCTGCGCTCGGCCGCTTCGCCGAGGCTCGCGCGCTCATGCTTCTGGAATCCTATTCCAGCTCCGTGACTCTCCTGCGCGAGCTGGAGACGTTTTACCGGTCGCGAAAGATTCGCCCGCGCCGCGCGCTGGTTCAACTCCAACTCGCCCGCGTTTTGCTCGCACAAGGTGAGCTCGCCTCGGCGAGGCGTGTCGCTCGACGGGCGCGGACCGCTCTGCATCGGCTCCAGATCGGGCTCGAGGAGTCGCGTGCCTGCATTCTCCTCGCGGAAATCGATCTCCGCCTGATGCGGGGGGCGGAAGCGGAAGCGACTTTGGAACCGGTTCTGGAGAGCGTGGACCGGCTTCCGGTCGGCGACCGCATCGCGGCTTGGCATCTCGCGGGCCAGGTAGCGGGAGCCTTGGAAAATCGGACGCTGGCGCGGCGCCGGCTCGATCAGGCGGTGAA
>CAMPIC010000106.1 GCA_946886185.1 uncultured bacterium | reverse complement strand
GATGATCCGAGCGAGAAGGTTGTATCCAGCCATCGCCAGCCCGACCGCTACTGCCGCGAACACTCCATACACGACCGAGAGAAAAAGACCGACCAGCATCAGGACGACCGCGCCCATGCCGCCGATCAGGGAATTCAGGCCACCCAACTCGGGGTCCACCGACGAAGGATCGAGGGCGGACATGATCCCGAAGAGCGCTCCATACATGAGCGCCATCACGATTCCGATCGCCCAATAGATGAAGAAAGCGATCTTGGCGGTGGAAAGCACGCCGATCCGGCGGAGCTGGTGCTTCATGGGACCTCCCGAAGAGGCCGGCAATCACGTCGGCCGCGAAGCAGCGTAGGTGCCGAGCTTGCCCGCGTCAATCGGCGGCGACCCACGACGTCTTCGCGCGGAACCCGGAATGTTGTCGAGGAGCACCCTGGTCCCCGGGCACGATCATGAAATGGTCGCGGGCGGACGAGAGCTTGCGGTGGTCGAGCAGGACCGCGTCGTCCTTGGGCAGACGCGGACGGAACCCGGAAATAGACGGTCTTTGGTGGAACGAACCGCGAGCGGTAGACTGGCGGGATGCCGACACCAAAGCGAGCCTCCATCGAAATACGCACTCTGGGTGAACTGCAGGACAGCGGTTGGCGCTCCCGCTCCATCAAGGAAGAGCTGCGCGAGAATCTGCTGGACCGGCTTCGCGCAGGCACTCCCTGGCTGAGCGGAATCATCGGATACGAGGAGACGGTGCTCCCGCAGCTGGAGCATGCCATCCTTTCGAAGCACAACTTCATCCTCCTCGGACTGCGCGGGCAGGCGAAGACGCGCATCGTCCGCCAGTTGATCGGGCTGCTGGACGACTTCATTCCAGCGGTCGAAGGTTGTCCGCTGCGGGACGACCCGTATCACCCCACCAGCCCACATAGCCGGCGGCTTCACGCCGAGTTGGGCAAGGCGACGCCGATCGTCTGGATCCCCCGGGAAGAGCGTTATCACGAGAAGCTCGCCACTCCGGACGTGACCATCGCGGACTTGATCGGGGACATCGATCCCATCCGAGCCGCGCGTGACCGGCTCGATCTGTCCGACGAGGGAGCGATCCACTACGGGATCATCCCACGCTCCAATCGCGGCATCTTCACCTTGAACGAGCTGCCGGACTTGCAGCCTCGCATCCAGGTCGGGTTGCTCAACATTCTCGAGGAAAAGGACGTGCAGATCCGCGGATTCCCGATCCGGATCCCGCTCGACCTGCTGCTCACGTTCACGGCCAACCCGGAGGATTACACCAACCGCGGCAACATCATCACCCCGCTCAAAGATCGCATCGACAGCCAGATCCTCACGCACTATCCGAAGAACCTCGAGCATGCGATCGAGATCACCGATCAGGAGGCGTGGACCGGCCGCGGCGAAGCGATCGAGCTGCCCCGCTTCGTCATCGAGATCATCGAGGAAATCGCGTTCATCGCGAGGCAGAGCGACTACGTCGATCAAACCTCGGGCGTGAGCCAGCGGCTTTCGATTCGCGCGCGCGAGCTGCTTCTTTCCGCGGTGGAACGGCGCTGTCTGCTTCATCCGAAGGAGCCGCGCATCCCTCGGCTGAGCGATCTAGAGTCGATCGTGCCGGCGGTCACGGGACGCATCGAGCTGGTCTACGAAGGAGAGCAGGAGGGGCCCGTCCTCGTCGCGAATAAGCTCATTGGGCGCGCCATCCTCAAGACGTTCCAGCGCCACTTTCCGCCGATCTATGCGAAGGAGGATGCGCCCAAGCGGACGCTCCGTCGCGACGAAGACGAGTGGGATCTGGAAGATGACGAGCGCGGGGAGCGGGCGGAGCGCGGTCGGCCTGGGCGTGGCGGTCGTTCCCGTCCCGAGGAACGCCAGCGCATCCCGTCGGAATACAGCGAGATCCTGTCGTTTTTCTCCGGCGGCGGGCGCGTCGAGCTCGACGACTCGATGACCAGCGAGGAGTATCGCCGCGCGCTCGAGCAGGTGCCCGGATTGGCGCGCCTCGTCGAGCAGCATCGAGGAAAGCTTGCCCCCGCGGAGCGCGCACTCACGATGGAGTGGGTCCTGGAAGCGCTCCACCAGGTCAGCCTGATCGCGAAGCAGTCGGTCGACGGCGGCCGCACCCGCTTTACGGATATGCTCGCGAACATGTTCAGCGGCGGAGTCTGACGCTGATCCCGACAATGAGCGAAGGTGCAGGTACCTACGGAGAGTGCTGCGACTACTCCCGCTCCGGGAATGGCTGGCATGGTTTTCGCGCGGACCACTCCCGCTCCGGGAGTGCCTGGCACGGTTCTCGCGCGGACCACTCCCGCTCCGGGAGTGCGTGGCACGGATTTCGCACGTGCGGTGGAGTTGTGAAGGTGTGGGGAGGATGAGTCTCGGAACGTGATGGGCGCGACCTCGATTCCGACTCGGCGCTCCTTGCTGGCGCTCACGGTGCTCGCAATCTCCTTCGGATACATCGAAGGGGCGATCGTCGTCTATCTCCGCGAGATCCTCTACCCAGACGGCTTCGACTTTCCGCTCGTTCCTATTTCGGATCGGTTGCTGCGCATCGAGATGGTGCGTGAGGCGGCGACGATCTTCCTCATGGTCGGTGCGGCGTGGGCTGCCTCGCATGAACCGATTCGGCGCTTCGGAGCGTTCGCCTTCCTCTTCGGAGTCTGGGACATCGTCTACTACATCGCACTGAAGCTCACGATCGGTTGGCCCGACACCATCCTCGATTGGGACATCCTCTTCCTACTTCCGATTCCATGGGCGGGACCGGTTCTGTCCCCGGTGCTGGTCGCCTTCGCGATCACCGTGGTGGGCGGGGCGCTCTATCTCTTGCCGGAAGTCAAACGCCCCCGCATCTCGCGCCTCGATTGGTGGGTCGAGATCGCGGCCGGACTGATCGTCCTGGTCGCATTCATGTGGAACGGTCCGATGATCCTCCGCGAAGGATCCCCGACCCATTTCCCCTGGACGCTGTTCCTGATCGGCTACCTGGGAGGTTGGGCCTGGTTCATCTACCGGTGGCTCGCTCGTAGCAACTGAGCGGAGTCCGGCAGCTTGGCCCTGGTCGTTAATCGCTGCATTGATGGCCCTCGGACGACTCGACGGCGTCTCCATCATCCTGCCCGACACTCGCCTGCTCCTCTACTCGTACGTTCGAAAGGAAGCGATCCTCTCCTCCCAAATCGAAGGAACGCAATCGACGCTGACTGACCTCTTGCTGTTCGAGCTCAAGGAGACACCGGGAGTTCCGCTGGACGATGTGGTCGAGGTTTCAAACTACGTTCGCGCGCTCGAACACGGAATGAAGCGCGTGCGCAGCGGATTTCCGATCTCGAATCGGCGATCCGCTGATCCTCGATACCGCAACCAAGATCGACGAGTTCCGCGAACCTGCTTCAAAGCGTGCGCGCGTCAACCGAGTTTACGCAGCTTCCAAACCTGCTCAGATGGCCATCGCTTTGCCCAGCTCGCGGGAATCGCGAACGGGGTTCCCTCGGCGGACTCTGGAGCTTGCAGCTCGAGATATTCGGTGACCTCGAAGCCAGTGTCCGCGAACAGGCGGAACCACTCCGAGATGGGCAGATTGAACTCGATTCCGCCAGGATCGATCTCGACAGTCGTCCAGTCGATCCGGTGCATGGCGAAGTAACTTCGATGCAGATGAGGCTCTGCGCTCGCACCGCTTAGCGGCATGCAAAGTTGAACGAGGGGACTGGTGCCGAGAAAGACGAGACGGCCGCCAGGCCGCAGCAGCCGGAACGCCTCCGGGATCCACCGGTATGGATCGCACCAGATCGCCGCGCCGTACTCGCTGATCGCGAAGTCGAACGAACTGTCGGGGTACGGTACGGTCTCCGCGTTCCCGTGGATCAATTCGATCTCGATTCCGTGTTCCGCGGAAAGTCGGCGCGCGGTGGCAAGCTGTCGTTCCGAGTTGTCGATACCGACGACCTGCGCTCCTCGCTTCGCCATCCAGGCGGAGACATAGGCGGTTCCGCAGCCGAGCTCGATCGCTGTCATGCCGCTCATGTCGATCGGAAGCAGCTGCAACTTCTGCTCGGGGAGTCCCCACGAACCCCAGGTCGGTTCCTGCGCGACCCAAGATCGGATCGCAGGGTCCACCCACGCGTCCGCGGTGGCGTCCCAGTGCGATCGATTCTCGAGGACATAATCGGGAAGATCCGGTGTCGAGCTCATGGAACGATAGTCCCTCAAGCGATGCGCGTGGATCCAGCAGATCTCGAGCTGTTTCGTCTGCAAGGAAGACTGCGTCGCAGGAGCCGCGCGCGGAGACGGCGGGAACGTCGAGTGTCCTGAGGTGGAGGCGATCGGCCCGGTACGATTTCCGCGTGGGCGCGGACCTCGCAAACGGCTACGCTGCCGATCGGACTACGAGCGGGCCATTCAACGCCGGGTACGGTGTTTCCCAACATCACATCCCTTATACGCACTTTCCGGCACAAGGCCGTCTTGCGTTGATCCGAATCGGAATTCCGCGTATTCGTAAATAGGAATCGTCTTACCTATTTCCTGCGATTTCATTGTGGGACGGGGAGGTGACTGTGCGTGTCGAATCGTGGGTCGTCACTAAACCCGGCCAGCCGATGGTCCGGCAAGCCAGGGATGAACAGCCTGGACGGGCGAAGTACTCGTCGAAACCACCGGGTGCGGTGTTTGCCACGGATCTCGGCTTCTTTCTGGGCTATAGAAGAAAACCCAGACTGCGAAGTCGGATGAGAACTGCTCGAAAAAATCGGTGCTCCTGTCCAGGCGAGGCGCATGAGCGATGCTGCCGCCTACCTCGTCGATCAGCTTTCCTGCCGCGCCCTACCGCCAGTGCGTGCTCGTCCCGGCGAGAACGACACGCTCTCGTTCGTCCCTTGCCGCCTCCGACGGATCATCGACGCGCTCCTCTGTACAAGGTCTGGGGGAGGGGATGACGGTGATCACCTTTCTCAGTGATCAGACGGGTTCTCGAGCACCTGAAAATCTTCGCGGCTCCACCCTCGGTCTGGCCCGCGCGAACCGATCGAGGTTGCCTGTGGTCGCCCCACGATGAGTACGATGGGGCAGCCGATCAAGAACGTCGGACAATTCGTCAAGTCGGGAGGACGGAGTGCGCGAACGGCGGACCGGTGGATCTCGCCTTTACTCGACCCGAAAGGTTGGTTGACAACAGGGTGCCCGGTTCCCGAACCTCTGTCCAGAGCAGCTGCGAAGCGGCCGGCGGCACTTACTACGGTGACGGTGTGGATTGCGATCCGACTCCGTGTCCGCCCGCGGGAGAGGAAGCTTGCTGCTTCCCGGCCGGAAGCTGCCAGATTCAGACGTCTTCGGTGTGCATTTTCCTCGGTGGTACCTATCAGGGGCATGACACGGTCTGCGAGCCGAATCCATGTCCCCAGCCCACGGGCGCCTGCTGCGCCGACGATGGTTCGTGCACGGTGACGACGCAGACCGAATGCGCCGGCAACGCGGCCCATCTGACCAGCCCGATCGGCGTGCAGAGCGTCAACGTCGGGCTCCGAGAAGGACACGATCTGGCCGCCCGGATCGCGAACGCCGTTCGCAACGGTGATGAAGAGTCGCTGGCGGATTACGAGGTCCAGCGGCGGGCCGAGTGGCGCGTGCTGCTTGGTCTCTCCGGGCCGCTCGAAGGCTTGCCGGGCGTCGACTCCTGGGTGGAGGAACACCGCGCTCGCATTCTGCCTTGTCTGCCTGCGTGCGGACCCGATCTCGACGTCCTCCTCAAACAGATCAAGCTGGAGCGAAGGTCGGAGCCCGGCGAAGCGCCCGGCTGGTAGGCCGTCAATCAGGGAGGGGGATCGAGCTCTCATGCTGACCTGCTCACGCCGGCTCGCGCCGATGCTGGGTCTGTGCCTCCTGGGAGGCCCGTCGGGTTGCGGTGTGGAGACGCCGCTCCAACCCGTGAATCGCCGCCCGGTCGTCCAGTCCCTGATCGCCTTTCCTGCGAGCATCTCGCCCGGGGACTCCGCCGTCGTCGTGTGCCATGCGACCGATCCGGATGGCGAGCCGGTGGTGTTCGACTGGACCTCGGACTGCCGACTGGTCAAGCAGGGGGCCTCCGAACAGTTCACGGCGTACAGCCGCGGCAGCACTCTCGTCGTCTACGCAGGGGCCTGTGCCGACGCTCCTCTGGATACGGGTTGGGTCTCGTGCCACGTGCGAGATGGCAAGGGGGGAGGGACGGATGCGGGGAGCATCCGCATCGTCATCCGTCAGTAGCGCGCCGGGCACTGGCTACGCGCGTCGGACGAATCGAGGACTGGCGCGATCGCGGGTCCATCGGGCGATCTTGCTCTGCCTGCTCGCCTTGATTCCTGTGCGTGAGTCCGAGGCTGCGAAAGTGACCCCGGACCAGCCCCAGCGACCGGACGAACGCTCGAAAGGCTGGTATGGATTCGAAGTCGGCCCGACGTTCTCACTGCCATTGCCCGCTGCGAGCGCGAATCGCGATGTGATCGGGCTCGACGCAGGGCTGAGCTGCACCGGGAAAACGAGCCCGATTCTCGGCATCGGGGCGAGCATCGCCTATCACTACTGGCCGGTCTCCACGAAGACGAAGCGGGCGTTCAACGAGACTTTGCACCACTTGGAGCTGGGCGGAGGGACCTGGGGACTGCAGGTCGTCCAGGTCGGCGGGCACGTTCGAGTCGCCGCTCCCACCACTCGCAGCACGCGGCCGTGGCTTCAGGTCGGCCTCAGCGTCTACCGGGTGGATCCCAACACCCGCGGTTACAGTGGGAACGCCGGGTTTTTCACGGTCGTTGCCCCGCCACTGGATCCCACGCACCACCTCGGGTACTCGGTCGCTGTCGGCGCGGACCTGTTCGGTGGACCGTCGGCGCGCATGGGACTGGATGCCACCTACCACTTCGTGGACTGCATCAACGATCGTTTCGGCGACGATCATTTCAGCGAGAGCCTGCAGGTTTTCACGCTGGGAGCGCACCTGCTCCTGGGTTGGTAGACCTCGCCCTCCTGCGTGCCCCGAGCGATCGATACGCCGCCTCGATCCCGCCCGAGGCATCGGCCGCCGGTCGTGCAGCACTGGACATGCGGCGAGCGCGGCTCGGGGTCAGCGTGACATGCGCTCGGGGATGCTGCCGCGCAGCTTTACATTGTTGGCCTCGAGCAGAAGGTTCCCATCCTTGATGCCCGCTCTGGCCGCCGCGCCATCCGGCAGGACACCGTGGATGAGGATGAGGCCGTTTTGGTCCACTCCCATCTGGATACCGATCGAGTACGGGGGCGGCAGGACCGTTGACCAATGAGGCAAGCTCCCGCTGCGAGCGCTGCCATTGGCGATTCGTCGTAGGCGCGTGACTGTTCGTCGCGAGGATGAAAACGCTCGCGCTAGTGGTCGCATCGCATCCCGTCACTCCCGGTCGAATCCAAATCACTCCCGCAGCGGGTTAGAAAGGGAGAGGATCAGCCGGCGGCGAGCGGAACCCGGCGGGCGACCCGTTCCATCTCCCGGATCGGGTCGTAGTCGCGGTCGGTTACCGGAACGAAACGCTGCGTCTGCCCGGCGCGGAGAATGCGGGATCCTCGTCCATCGCACAGAGGGTGGCGCGAAGCGCCGAGTGGCGCGTGCTGCTTGGTCTCTCCGGGCCGCTCGAAGGCTTGCCGGGCGTCGACCCGTGGGTGGAGGAACACCGCGCTCGCATTCTGCCCTGTCTGCCGGCCTGCGGACCCGATCTCGACCTCCTCCTCAAACAGATCAAGCTGGAACGAAGGTCGGAGCCCGGCGAAACGCCCGGCTGGTAGGGTCTCAGCGAGGAACGAACTCCCGGTCACGGTCGGTTGAGCGCGGCTAGCAGCTCCGCATCTCGGGCGTAGACATCTCGGTAGAAGTGCAGTTCGCCGTGCAGGTCGGTCGACGCGGTCCAGTAGAGGATGAACACGGGGAGCGGAGTGGCCAGCGGGATCGCGCGCGTCGTTTCTTCTGCTATCGCCGCCTCGATCTCCGGGAGTGCATGGCACGGTTTTCGCGCGGATCAGTCCCGCTCCGGGAGTGCGTGGCATGGTTTTC
>CAMPIC010000105.1 GCA_946886185.1 uncultured bacterium | reverse complement strand
CCGGAAATCACGACGCCCGCGTCCTGGCCAACATGATCGCCGAACCCAACTCCAGGTCAGCGCGTGAGTTGGATCGCTGGATCGTCGAGGTCGACAATCACATGCTCTCGGAGTCGATCGCCTCGATGCTCCTGCGATCGAACGACGCGCATTCCCACGCCCAGCGGTGGATCGAATCTCCCCAGGAATGGACCTGCGCCACCGGATGGCAGGTCTTCGGGGGGCTCGCCAGCGGGGATCATGAGTTCTCCAGCGAGTATCTGTTGAAGCGCCTCACTCAAATCCAGAACACGATCCAACGCGCTCCCAACCGCGTCCGCCACTCCATGGTGTTGGCGTTGATCGGCATCGGAACCCGCGGAGACAAGCTCGAGGAAGCGGCCGTGACCGCCGCCTGCATGATCGGCCCCGTCCACGTCGATCATGGGGAGACCAACTGCGTGACGCCGGACCCGATTCCTTACTTGAGGCGGATCGCCGCGCATCGCAGCGCGCGGTCTCTGGCCGCCGCGTCCGCCGCCCCGCCCAAGAAGAAGGCGAAGGCGGCGCGTCCGAGTACGCCCAAGCCGGTGAGCAGCGGCGCGAGCAAGTCCGCGAAACCGAAGAGCGCGGACACGAACAAGTCCGCGAAGCCCAAAGGAGCAGGGTCGACGAAGTCCGCAACGGCGAAGAGTGCCGGACCGGCGAAGAGTGCCGCACCGGCGAACTCCGTCAAAGCTGCAAGTGCTGGATCGGACAAGGCCGCGAAGCCCAAGAGCACTACTTCGAGCAAAGGTGCGAAGGCGAAAGTCGACGATGCTCGTCCCACGCGCAAAGCGACCAAGCATTCCTCTTCTGCGCCCTCCAAATCCGTGAAGAAACCTTCCTCCGGCGGCGCGCGTTCGAGCGCCCGATCGGTTGCGGGCGGGGCGCGAGCGCGCAAGAAGACTCCGGCACGAGCGGCGGGAACCAAAGGAGCGAGCGGCTCGGCTGGCTCTTCCAAAAGGCGGCCCGGATCCCGAGCGAGTCGCTAGGCTAAACCGGCCCCAAAAGGGAAAGGGCGCGGCCTCCTCGTGCCGCGCCCACAGACTCAGCGCACCGGTGACGAACTCAGGCGCCGGCGAGCTCACGCTCCCGGCGTCCGAGTGAGACTGGACGAATTGTCATTTCCCAAGCCGTGGTCCAGATTCGCGTTTCAGCGCACCATGACGAGCGTGCGAGAGTGCGCCTGGCCATCCGGCCCGGTGAACTTCACGAAGTAGAGCCCGCTCGCCACTTCCGAACCGCTCTCGCTTCGCCCATCCCACGCCACGGAGTACTGGCTCGGAGCCTGCGTGCCTTCCACGAGCGAGCGGACCAACCGTCCCTGCGCGTCGAAGATTTGCAGCCGCACGGGCCCTTCCTCCGCGAGCTGGTACCGCAGCTCCGTGCCGCCGTGACTCGGGTTCGGAGAAAGCTGCAACAGCACGCTGGTGTCGTTCTGGACTGGGAGCGGATCCGCGTCGCTGGTGCTGCCGATCGGATCGATGTCTCCCTGATCGCGAGGCTTGAGCTCGTTCGCATTGAGCAGGTGCGTCACGATCCCGGTGATCACGTACTCATCGCCCGTCTGGAACTGCGTCGGGTCGATGTGCGTGTCCGGATCGAGGAACACCGTGATCTTCGGCGGCTCCGATGTGCCCAGATCCGAGAGCAGGGTGAACCGGTCGTCCTGCACCGGACCGGCCACGAAGCCGCGGATGCTCATGAGCGTGCCGATGCTCTCGCAAGCCAATCCGCTCGCCGGACCCACGACCGGAAGCGTCTGCGGTTCGACGCGGTCGACGATGTCGTAACGAGTCAAGCCCGAGAGCCGAATCTCGCCGAACGCGACTCCGACGCGCCCCGTCACGGTCACGACGTCACCGATCTGTCCGGTCTGGCTCGTCTGTCCGAAGAGCTGGATGCCGCCCGAGCAGTCCTCGATGTACTGCGTGTTCGCATCCCACGTTCCCCGCTTGGCCGTGACGACCCCCGTAAGCGTGACCACGTCGTCCAGATAGGGAGTTGCGTCGTTGCACGCGCCGAAATAGGTCTGGATGTCATCGATCGGCAGCTCCGGCCGGCAGGTCGGATCACCCATTCCGTTGCCGTTGATGTGGTGACTGATCATGTCCACCGCCTGCCCCATCTGACTCGGGGAAGTCACCTCGACATAGAGGCCGCGCGTGCGCTCGCACAGATTCCGGAGATTCGCGCTCTGATCGCCGCCGCCACGCTGCGCGTTGGGAACGTCGATCATCTCCGCTTCGCTCGGTCCCGGCGCCGGGCCGAAGTAGTTCGTCATGTCGATGACGTACACCGTGACGTCTCCCGCCATGATCGCGGTGTTGAGGACGTCCGGGAAGGTCGTGCATCCACAGGTTCCGTTGCTGCTGTTCTCACCGGTGTCGGTGAAGATGAGAAGATTGCTCGGACCGTTCTCGTCCGCCTTGTCGATGGCGCAACAGACCGACTCCCAGAGCGGAGTGAACCCGCAGGGGAAGGTGCCGTTGATGGCCGCTTGCAGCGCTCCCGAGTCCACCGTCCAATCTTGCAGGAGCTCGTAGCCCGGGCGTGGAGCACATCCGCCGCACTCTGCCGTGTTTCCTTCGGCGAAGCCTGCCACCGCCATGACGTTCGATGAGTAGCTGCTGATGAAGTCGTTGGCGGCGGCTTGCGCGTCCGGCATACGGTTGCCGACGCACATCGAGCCGGTCTGATCCATCAGCACCACCGTGGGAAGCTCTGGATAAAGGCACTGCGCCGCCGCTTCGTCATCCGGCTCCAACGTCCTGCCGGACCCGATGCCGGCATCGCAGAACACGAACGCATTCATGGTCGGCCGTGTCGCCATCGCACCCGCCGGAAGCTCCGAGTGGTGGATGCCGATGGAGTGGCCGTACTCGTGCGTGAGCACGCTCTGCATGTCGAATTCCACGCAGGCGAGATTGATCTCCCAGCTGTCGACACTGTCCATGATGACGTCCGCGTCGATGATCTGCCCGCTCACTTCGTTCTCGGTCAGGACCGTGATCGCGACCGTGCCGCCCGCCGCTCCCAAAGCGCCGGCGCATTGGCCTCGGTCGAACGCGGCGTTGAACCAGAGCGTGGTGTTGATCCCATCCGCCCCGAGCCGCGCGCTCGTCTCCCCTTGGTAGCGAAACGTGATGATCGCAAAGGGCACGTCCTCCCACGCCTGGTAGGATGCCTGGCAAGCCGCGATGATGTCTGCCTGATTGAAGTCCGCCTCATTGGCGTCCGCGTCGCTGTCCTCGTTGACCCAGAACGGCACGGGGTAGTTCCACCAACGAGCGAAGACATCATCGTCGCCGCATTCCAACAACGCTCCCGCACACACCGTTCCCCCCTCGGGGATCGCTCCGATCAGGCGGAACGCATGCGCTTGAGCAGTACACAGCAGCAGCGCGCCGAGCGCCGCTCCCCATCGAATTGCATTGCAGTTCATTTCCATCTCCTCTTTCTCTCGGATGAAGGGATTAGCGGAGAGCCGCGGTCACGGCTTCCTGAAGCTCGGTCACGGTCGTGGGCATCGCTTCGAGGCTCGGTTCGGAGAAAGCAATCCCCGTGAGATCGCGCTCCAGCGTGCCTTCCGGCTCGAGGTGGAACTTTCCTTCCGCGAGAGAGAGGACGTCGTAGGTGTCGACGCCATTGGAGACGAGGAAGAGCACTGCTTCCTCGGACGGATTCCAGCAGGCCGCGCCCATCACGATGGTGCGATAGCCCTCGGCGCTTCCTCCGTAGACGCGCACCCGCACCGTTTCGGATTCGGCGTCGCCTTTCCACGTCTCGGTGACGCGGACGTCAATGTTGGTGTAGATGCGATCGCCGTCGCGGAAGGAATCGATCTGTTCGACGGTGCCGCGCACGACGAGATCGGCGCGGGTCGCGAGCTCTTCCACGGACAGCGGACGGAGTGCAGTGGTGGCGAAGGCAGAGGCGCTCATCCCGGCAATCAGGACGAGAGCGCAGGCTGCGGAACGGATGCGTTGCATGATTGAAGGGCCTCCTGGATGTTCGATGACGTTTCGATTGGAGACCGAGTCGGCTTCCTCGACTCGACCGGCGGCGATCACCGCCTGAGTCGAACAAAGCCAAGGGGCGTGCCCAGCGGTGCGCGCGCCCGTCATTGCGCGGAGCGGCCGGTCGGCGAACTCGCGTCGCTCCAACGCTCAGCGCGAACGCGATCGCACGATTTCTTTTTTTGAGGAGTGGTCGGAGAGGGAGTCGAGGCTTCGGAAGGACCCACCGGCACATTCGTAAATATTTACGAGGAAGCGGAAACTATGCGTTGGAAAGGACTTACAGACACGGAGGAAGGAACGCCCGGCCGCCCGTTTACGAGCGCGCGGCCGGGCGATGACGCGTCAAGGTCGTGTGTCGGAGGACTTCGAGCCCTTCGCGTTCCCCTTCCAGCGCAGTTTCAGACTGCCCCAGCTCTCGCTGTCGGAAGGCAACTCGGGCACCCCGCTCACAGGATTGTTCGATCCTCCCAGAGTGCACGGCAGTAGGAAGAGCGTGACATCGCCGCCGGAGCTTCGCCAATCGAATCCCAGGTTCGGACCCGCGCCGTTGGGGATGCGGGCGTAGCATTCCTCGCCTCCCCCTCCTCGGTGACCCGCCATCGGAGCGTTGAGCAAGCCGATCTGATCGAAGCGAACCCAGTCTCGATCGAAGAGATAGACCAGCTTCGTGTCGTCGATGTCGAACGAGCTGGACAGTGGAATGACCCGGAATCCTCCCGAAGGGACCGACCCGAACAACATTTGTGTCACAAATCCGTTCGAGACGCGCCATCCGTCGAACGAAACGCCGGTCGGGAGCGGATTATAGAGCTCGATCACGTCCGATGATTGGTTGAGCGAGATCTCATTGATCAGGATCGACGTGCCGACTTTCACGTCCGGCGCGTCGTTCATCGAACCGAACGTCGGCGTCGGGTCGACATTCCAGTAGAGACCGTCGGTCTCGGGGGTGGAAGGAAGCGGAGTCGCGGTCCGCGCATCGGGCGCGCGCGCCACCGAGATTTCGGAACCTCCCGCGAACAGGAACTCCAATGGAGGCAGAGGGGCGCTTCCTTGTTGTCCCCACGAAACGCGGTCCTGCAGGTCGCTTTGGATATCGATGAACGCAATCTCGCCACCCAGATCGTTGAGCAATCCATCGAGCGTGACCACGAGGTAGCCTTGTCCTGGAACCACGGTGGGCGAAGGGAACACGAATACGCCCAGATTGGTCTCCAACCTCCAACCTGCGATCGACTTGGGAGCGGGGAGACTGTTGAACACCTCCACGCGCTCTCGACCGCGGACTTCGAACTCGTTCAGGAACACCACCGGCGGCTCGGCCCTAACCTCTGCGGCAAGGGCGGTCGTAGATCCCAAGATGCAAATGCATTTGCCCAGCAGCCTCATCGCTTTCTCCTCGAAGGTGTGGACTCGGCCGTTTTTGGGCGCAATCCATACCTGCGTATTCTGTTCCGGACCGTTCCCTCGGTGACTCCCAAACGGCGCGCCGCGGCGGACTGATTCCACTCGCACTCCTCGAGGACCGCGAGGATGATCTCCGCCTCCAGCTCCTGCAATCGCGCCGCCAGCGTCTGCCCGTCATGAAGGGTCATCGTGGCTCCGTTCGATTCCTCGACCCGCGCGCGCAATGCGATCGGTAGATGGCGCGGCTCCAGGACAGGCCCGTCGGTCGTCGCCTTCATGTATTCGAGGACGTTCTGCAGCTCACGCACGTTGCCTGGCCAATCATGAAGGCTCAGGAGGCGCGACGTCTCGGCGCTCAGCTCGCGAGACGCGCTGTTCGATCGGTTCTCAGAGTCCAAGAAGTGTGCCACGAGATAGGGAAGGTCCTCGCGTCGCTCTCGCAGACTCGGCATGCGGACTTGGAACACATTCAGGCGGTAGTACAGATCCTTCCGGAAGTTTCCGAGGCGGACCTCGTCCTCGAGATCGCGGCTCGTGGCGGCGATCACGCGCACGTCGACCTTCAGGATCTTGCGCCCTCCCACGCGCTCGAACTCGCGTTCCTGGAGGAACCGGAGGAGCTTGACCTGAACCGCGGGAGTGATGTCGCCGATCTCGTCGAGGAAGAGCGATCCTCCGTCCGCGAGCTCGATCTTGCCCGGACGGGCCGAGGTTGCCCCTGTGAACGCGCCTTTCTCGTAGCCGAAGAGCTCCGACTCCACGAGCTCACGCGGGATCGAAGGACAGCTGATGGCCACGAAAGGCTTCTCGACGCGCCGGCTGCGAGTGTGCACCGCGCGCGCTGCGAGCTCCTTCCCCGTGCCGCTCTCTCCCAGCAAAAGCACCGTGGCATCACTCGCCGAAGCGCGCCGCAAAAGTCGAAACACTTCCCGTATCGCGGGAGAGCGCCCGATCATCGCCTCGTATCGCTCCGGCAAGGGATCCGCCGATCTATCGTCCTCGAACTTCGAGGGCTCGGCCTCGTTGGGTTCGAACTGACCTTGCCGCTGCCCTTCGCACGCGCGATCTAGCCAAGACCCAAACCATCGCGCTGCTAGGCGCAGAACCGCACTTTGCTCCTCCTGCAGACTCCCCGCCTCTCGCTCGAGACGGAGTAGATCGCCTGGATGTAGGAGTGGAACCTCGATCGCTTGCCCCGTGTCCACACGATCGGTGAGCAACACATGCAATCGGCCTCTGCGGTCTCGTTCGCGAACATACGGATCGAACGCGCTCCCGGCGAAGTCGGCGCGAACACCGGGAGCCAGCTGAACCTCCGCTTGCGCAGGACCAAGCACCTCCAGGATCAGGCGCCGGAGAGCATCGACTGCGGTAACCGGACGCGGCTCCTCTCCGAACCAGACTTCGGTCGCCGCTTCGAGAGAAAGGATAGCTGCGCGTTCGTGACGCTCAGGGACGAGCATCTCATCAGGGCCGGGGAGTCCTAGCTCGCGTGCAAGCTGGCGCGCGCTTTCCAAGCGTGCTCGCGCTTCTTCCGGCGACTCATGGACGAGGACCCGCGAAAGCTCCGCCAGGACTCGCAAGCGCCACGGGCCGTTTCCCAGCTTGACGAACAACTCCTCGGCCCGGCGCAGCCTTTCCGCGGCCGCCTGCATCGAGTGAGTCTGCGCATGCAACCGGCCTTCCTCGAATAGAAGCTGACCATTTTCGAACGCGTCGTTCGATCCGCGGAACAGCCGGCGCGAACGGGTCAAAGCTTCCTGCGCGTCCTGCAGACGCCCCCGTTCGAGCGCAAGTCTTCCAGCACGCAAATCAATCGCAGCCATCAAGCGTGGATCTCCGGTGGCCTCGGCCGCCTCGCGCGCTTCCGCGATCCGTCGAGCCGCCTCCTCCGGTTGTTCCATCAAGATCGCGGCGGCGAGCAACGCGAGCGCCTCGGCACGCTGTTCATGTGAACCCACACGAGTCGCGAACTGTAGGGCCTCCTCGGCCAATACGCGGGCCTCATCGGAACGGCCCAGTTCGAGCAGCGCTCTTCCTTTGTTGAAAAGCGGCTTGGCGATCCCGGCTTCCATTCCGCCATGCATGCGGATCGTGACACTCTCCTCTGCGTAACGGAGGGCATCTTCGGATCGGCCTCGAACCAGGGAAAGCTGCGCCAGATTGTTGAGTACGATCGCCTGGCCCGGTTCATCCGAAAGATCTTGAAGGCGGCGCAGACTCGCCAGGAGATGGGACTCAGCTTCGTCCACGCGACCGAGCATGGTTTCTAGCAGTCCCAAGTTCGATTGCACGCGCGCCAGCAGACGAGTCTGTCCCGACTCTTCGAAACTGGCTCGACATTCATCGAACAAGGACCGCGCCTCATCGAGTTCACCCAGCACCATGAGGACGGAGGCCAGGTGATTCGCAGTCATCGCGGCGCTGCTCCAATGACGGAGAGCCCGGAGTTGATTCAGAGCTTCCCGAAGTTGTCGCTCCGCTTCTCGATACTGGCCGAGTTGCACATGAAGTTTGCCGAGATGGTCTAGGTCAGTGGCGATACCGATGGCATCCCGGATCGAACGCCGCAGCTCCAGACCCGCTTCGAACCTCCGCAACGCCTCTCCAAGCTCCCCGCGCTCCCGATACAC
>CAMPIC010000104.1 GCA_946886185.1 uncultured bacterium | reverse complement strand
CGCAACTGGATCCGGGCCAGACCACGCAGCGCTCGCGCATGGTCCACCGACCGGTCCAACCTGGCCGCCAACTCCGCGGCGCGCTCGAAACACTCGGTGGCGCGTTCTGGATCCGGTGTCGCGGATTCCCGGCCGAGCGTCAGAAGGAACCGGATCGCATCGTTTTCCGGATCCGAAGGCGACTATCCATCTTCGGGGGCATCGTGAGGGCGCGAACCCGGAATCGAGGAGCTGCGAGACGAAGAGGAGCCGTTGGGCTACATGACTTTTCGGACCTTCTTGGGTTCCGGGGACGGCCGCCATTCTAGCATCGAACCTCACCGGGCTCCTGGTGCGCCCAAGTCCATCCGCCGGGTCACAGAAGCGCGCGCACCCACCAAGAGCGCGGACATCCGGCTTGCTGGCTGCGATCAGCAGCGGGGTTTTCTCAGTCGAACAGAACAACCCGTAGGGTCGCACCGGTCATCCCGTAGGGCCACACCCGAGGATGGACTGATGGACGAAAGCCCAGCACGGTGGCAGGCTGACCCCGGTCCAGCCGGACAGTCGGTGGATCCAGCTCGAACACGCTGCATGCTCGATCGATCACGAGAGAGAGGTTCGACTTGACCCGTGTTCCAACACGCTCCTCGAACTCCGGAGGAGTGCGCGTTCCGATTCCGGTGCTGGTGTTGTTCCTATCCATGCTGGCGGGAGCGGCTGCTTGGCTGATCCAGGATCGGATGGGAGCCGGTCGCGCACTGAGTCCTCCTCCGGGTGGAGAGCTCCGGGTCGTTTCGCTCAGTCCCGCTGTCACCGAAGTGATCTTCGCCCTCGGCGCCCAGGATCGGTTGATCGCGGTGTCCGACTACTGCGTGATCCCCGAGGACGATTCCCTGCTGGTGCGCGCGGGAACGGCGCTCACTCCTGACTACGAAGCGCTCGCGCGGCTGCGGCCGACTCACATCCTTGCCGAAGAGAGCAAACAAGCGCCTTATCAAGAGCTGTCCGCCATTGCTCCGACCGAGATGCTTCCATGGCTGACGTTGGAGGATCTGATCGGGAGCGTTCTGCGCATCGGCGACATCCTCGATCTGGAACCAACCGCCCGCTCCTTGGCGGACCGACTGCGCGCGAAGCTCGACGTCGAAGCGCCCGCCGACGGACCGCGCGTGTTGCTCGCGATGGCCCACACGCCCGGTCAACTCAACGAGTGCTGGTTCATTCGAGACAACTCGATCCACGGCCGGGCACTGCGCGCCGCGGGGGCGCGCAACGCCGTGCCGGGCGAAGTCCATGCCGTCCCCAGAATCAGTCTCGAGCGCGTGCTGGAGCTCGATCCGGATGTGATCCTGATGATCTCTTCCGACGGAGACCTCCCCAAAGGGGTCGGGGATCAGCTCGTCGCCGACTGGAAACGCATGACGCCGCTCACGGCCGTCCGCAACGACCGGATCGGATGGGTAGCCGGAGATAGCCTCTTCTTCACCGGCCCGGCGGCGATACGCCTGGCCGACCGACTGCGGGATGCCCTGGAACGCCTCGGCGCCGAGCCCTCCTGGAACTGAAGTCCGCGCCGTGCTCATCCGGAGGGATACACCCGAAGCGGTGCGAGGGCGAGTCGAGAAGCGTCCGCGACGACGCTTTTCGCGCGCCAAAAGAAGTGCGGAGGCGCGAGCGAATGGATCGAGGCGACCGGAAGACGAGCCGCATCGACGGATTCGCGCACCGCACGCCTCCGCAGCGAGCCAGACCGGAGGGCGATCTCGAAACCGAGCGGAGGCAGGGCTCCGGTCTTGGCGCGGAGGAGTCGGCGATCCCCGCAACGGTAATACACGAATTGTGTAGGAAGACCGGACGTGCAGGCTTCGACGTACGGCTATCTGATTCCGAGATCGAGACAAGCGCACACGCAGTCGTGGACCGCATCCGCGATCTCCTGCGGGGTCGCATCCGGCTGTCCCAGCCGGAGCCATGACTGAGAAGGCACCGCGGCCGGTCGAGACACACGAGGGTAGACCTCGGCCGCATGCCCTCCGGATTTGCCCACCGAAATCAAGGTCGCATCTCGCGACATAGCGACCGCTGCTTCGTGCGCCGTGCCGGGGCCGCCCTCCACCATGACGTACAACGGCGCAAGACGGCCCAGGACTTCTCGGCGTTCCCCCATATCGAGTCCGGCGAAAAGTGTTTCGCCGTAGTCCCACACTGCTTCTCCTTCAGGCAGGACGTGAAAGACTCCGCGATTTCCCGGAGACTGCGAGCGCGCATCGAAGAAGCTGCGGCCGACCGCTTCCCCCACTCCGGAGACGCCACCCGTGAGCACGATCAACTCGGAGATTCGCGCCAGGCTTTGACCGATCGCGATGCATGTTGCTTCGCTTTGTGGATGCCAGAAGGAGGTGCTCCCGATCACAGCAAGTCGTGGACCCTGCGGCAACAATCCGCTGACCTGGGCCACTAGCCCTTCGTAATACACACGCGGTGAATTCATCGCTTTTCAGGCTATCCCTGCCGGCCACGCGCGTCCAGGAACGGCCGGGTTGGTGCGCCGTCGGCGTATTCGGGTGGCTGGCTCGCAGGCGCGGCAGCGCTTACGATCGACGGGATGTTGTCCACCCGACTCGAACTCGACCGGGCCCACGTGGAATTGGGTCGTCGCTCGATCTTGCGCGACGTTTCCCTCAATCTGGGACCCGGCGATCTACACATCCTGATCGGCCCCAATGGCGCGGGGAAGACCACTCTGCTCCGGGCAGCTCTGGGGATCGCGCCGGTCCGAGGCGGCGCGATCCGTCTCGATGGGCGGCCGGTCGGATCCTGGTCGGGTCGGGAACGGGCAGCGCGGATCGGATGGCTCCCCCAACAAGAAGGAGTGCAGGAAGAGGTCCGCGTCCTCGACCTCGTGTGCGCGGCTCGCTTCCGGTTCTCCGAGGCACGCTCGCACAGCGAGCGGCGTGCGCTTGCGGCGCTGTCTCGCGTCGATGCCTCGGAGTTCGCGGATCGTCGATTCCTGCAATTGTCCGGCGGTGAGCAACGGCGCGTGGCGTTTGCCGCGCTCCTGGCCCAGGAAGCGCCGCTTCTTCTGCTCGACGAACCCGCCAACCACCTCGATCCGGCGCAGCAGATCGAGATCTACCGCTTGATCGGCCGTCTCCGACTAGAGGGCTACGGCATCCTCTGCATCACGCACGATCTGAACTTGATCAACCACGCGATTCCTCGAGGTGGGCTGTCGACTCGTGCGGATGAATCCCGTAGTGGCACGACTTCCGGAAGTTCGGTCGCGGATGATTCGAAGCCCGAACGAACAATTCACCGAAACTCAATCCCGGATGACTCGATCTCAGTGCATACGGCGTATGGAAACTCGATCCGAATACTCGGATTGCGCGAGGGAGTGCTGCGCTTCGCAGTGGACGTCCATGATCCGTCGTTGCGGGAACACCTCGAGGATCTCTATCGGGTCGCGGTGCGCGTGATTGACGAGGATGGAACGCGTCACTTCCTCATCACGCGTCCACTCGAGGAAGCGCCGGCATGACGGTGGCTGCACTGCGCGGGAGCTCTTCGACGCGGCCCGCGTTCTGGACCTGGATCCTGGCGGGAGTTGCGATCTGCCTGGCCGCGGCATTCTGGGGAAGCGACACGTCCGATCCGGTCGGCTCGTTCATCCTCTGGGAGCTGCGCGTCCCCCGCGTGTTGATGGCGCTTCTCGTCGGATCGACGCTCTCCCTGGTCGGTGCTGTTTATCAGACCATCCTCGCCAACCCGCTCGCGGCGCCAAGCACTGTAGGCACCACCGCGGGGGCGACCCTGGGCGCGCTGATCGCGGTGAGCGCGGGAGCGGCAAGCACCGTCGGCGGATTGCCGATCGTGGCGGTCGCGGCATTCGCCGGCGCCATGGGAGTCACGCTGCTTCTGACGGCGCTCGCGACGAGCGGACGCGCCCAAGTTCCGGACATCCTCCTTCTAGGAGTCGCGATCACGCTCGCGACCGGGGCGATCGCCACCGGAATCCAGTATTCCGTCGACACCATCAGCCTTGCGACGGCGGTCCGGTGGTCGCTCGGCCATCTCCCCCAGGTCGGGTATCGGGGGATCGTGCTCCTGCTCCCCTTCGTGCTGGTCGTGATGGTCGTCCTGCTCTCCCAAACGAGTGCGCTCGAGGCGCTGGTCGGCGGCGAGGAGCGTGCCCATGCGCAGGGCGTGGACATTCCCCGGCTCCGGGCCCTCTGCCTGGGCGGCGGCGCCCTCGGGGTCTCCGCCTGCGTCGCCTGGTGCGGACCGATCGCGTTCGTCGGACTGATCGTCCCTCACTTGGTCCGGCGGACCATCGCCTCCAGCCGGCGGACCCTACTGCCGATGTCCGCGGTCTGCGGAGGGTTCTTCCTCGTTCTCTGTGATTTGGTGGCACGCTTGATCTTACCGGGCCGGGAGCTCCCGGTCGGGGTTCTGACCGCGGCGATCGGGGCCCCGACCCTCGCTTGGCTCATCGCTCGGCGGCGGTGACGAATCGGCGATCCGACCTTTACAAGGAACCGCCCCGCTGCCATACTCCCGGTTTGCGTCCGAACGGTAGGAACTCCACCGTCCTCGGTGGAGCAACGGGAAGAGGAAACCAGGATGTCGAGGCTCTGCAAGCTGACGGGCAAGCGCCCCCTCACAGGCAATCGCGTCTCGCACGCGAACAACAAGACGAAGCGGCGTCAGCTCCCCAACCTCCAGCATAAGCGGCTCTTCGTGCGTGAGCTGAACCGTTGGGTGCGCATTCGCATCAGCACCAAGGCGATCCGTACGATCGACAAGAAGGGCCTGATGCCATATCTCCGCGAGCAAGGTCTGCGTCTCGAGGATCTGACCTAGTCGAAGCCTGCCGTCTCCGCGAACTCGACGGGACGACCTGACGGTTCGCCGAGAACCTCCTCCTCGCGCATCACGATCTGCCCGCGCACGATCGTGAGGATGGGCCAACCGGTGAAGGACCGCCCGGTGAACGGGCTCCATCCACATCGACTCGCGAGCCACGATTCCCGCACCTCTCGCTTTGCCGAAAGATCGACGATCGTGAAGTCGGCGTCGTAATCGACCGCGATCCGTCCCTTGCGCAGAACGCCGTACACGCGGGCCGGACCCGCGCTCGTCAGCTCCACCATCCGCGGGAGGGAGAGGCGCCCCGCGTGCACGTGATCGAGCATGATCGGCACCAGCGTCTGCACGCCCGGCATCCCGGCGGGACTCTCTGGATACGGAAGCGCTTTTTCTTCGCGGGTGTGGGGCGCATGGTCGGAGCCGATCACGTCGACCCATCCGGCGCGCACCGCCTCCCACAACGCCTCTCGATGCCGCGCTTCGCGGATAGGCGGATTCATCTGCGCGAAGGTGCCCAGCTCCTCGTAGCACTCCGGCGCCAGGAGCGTGAGATGTTGAGGGGTGACTTCGAACGTCGCCAGGTCACGCGCCGCGTGCAGGAGGGGGATCTCCTCGGCGGTCGTGACGTGGAGCACATGCACACGACGCCCGACCTCTGACGCGAGCCTGAGCAACCGCTCGGTGCTGCTCCGCGCGGTCTCCGCGTCCCGCCAGAGCGGATGCGCGCGCGGATGCCCCGCCTCGCGCGCGATGTGGATGCGCTGTTCGAGTCGAGCCTGATCCTCGGAGTGCACCGCGATGCGGCGATGTCCTCGCGAGAGCGCTTCGCGGATGTGCGCCTCTTCCTGCAACAGCAGCCCGCCGGTGGAGCGACCGAGAAACATCTTGATCCCCGGAGATCCCGGCAGCCGCTCGAGCTGGTCGAGCTGATCCAGGTTGTCGGGACGAGCGCCCAGAAAGAACGCGTGGTCGCACCACATGCGACCCGCGGCGCGAGCCAGTTTGTCGGCGAGGGCTGTTTCGGTCGTGGTCGCCGGCTCGGTATTGGGCATCTCGAAGACGGTGGTGACTCCCCCGAGCACCGCCGAGCGGGACCCGGTTTGCAGATCTTCCTTGTGCTCCGCGCCGGGTTCCCGGAAGTGGACTTGAGAATCGATCACGCCGGGAAGGACGTGCAGCCCGGATAGGGGGATCTCCGATTCGGCGGCCGGCGTGTCCATCCCGATCCACACGATCCTGCCGTCGCGCACTCCGATGTTCGCTCGCTCCGAGTGATCCGCATTCACGACCGTCCCGTCACGAAGCAACAAATCCAGCTGCACGGTCACCATCCTTTCCCTGTGCCCGCCACGCATGGTACTCGCTTTGGCGCCTGTACGGCGCGGAAGCCGGTGGCGTAGGATCGCGTCACGTCCCCGCATGGCTCAGCCCGTTCGCGTTCGGACAAGGAGGATCCCATGTTCGGTTGGTCGATGCAGTCCACGGCCTCTCAGTCGAATTCCAGAATGCACCTCAGAGTCCCGGCAGTGCGGGGCGCCATGAGCGTCATTTCCACCTGCGTCTCGATCGCGCTCCTGGTGGGCCCGATCGGTTGCGCCTCTTCGCGGTCCGGCGGATCTTCGGATCCAGGAAGCGTCGAGATCACCCTCGGGAACGAGGGTGCCGAAGCGAGCAGCGACGAGCTGACCCTCGATGCGCTTCGCGCAGGGCAATCGGTCTACACGATCGAGGGAGATCAAGGGACGTACACGGTCGAATTGACCGAGGATCAGATCGCGGACCTGATCTCGGGCTCCACCGTGATGACGGAAGCCACCGGCGAAAACGGATCAGAATCGGTTCGGATCTCGGTGGAGAAGGCGAGCAAGCGCGGATCCGGGTGGTAGGCCCGTCGTAGCAGCTCCAACCCACAGCCCTTCTCTGGTGCTCAGGAAGATTGCGTATCTGCCCATGATGCTCGGAGGCGTCGCTCTCGCGGCAATGGGCGCTGATCGCGGGATGGAGCCTCACGAGATCTCGAACAGCCAAACGCTCGACTCCTGGATCCGGGTCCTTGCTCCACTGGAAGACTCCCTGGTCTCCGGAATCGGATCGGGAGTCGACCTCGAGCGTGTTCTCGGTCCGGATCCATTCCTGATCGCGCCCGCGCCTTCGTCGAGCGGGGGCGCGTGGGTGATCCTGCTGCGGGGGTCCGATGACATCGCGCTCCTCGATGAACGATTCGAGATCACCCATCGCCTGCCTGCGCCTCCCGGTCCTGATTCGTGGGCCTGGGTCGATTCGAACCTGGTGGTCGTCAGCGGCGAAGGAAGCGGTGCCCTCGCGCTCTATCAGTTGAGCCCTGAGCTCCGCGAGCTACAGCGAATCGAAACTTCCACGCGCGGGATTCGGGGAGTGGCGTTCGATCCCGAATCACGCACCGGATTTGCGCTTGATCCGCTCGGCGATCGCGCCTTCGGGTTTCAGGTGGAGCAAGAGAAGCCGGCGACCGCGCATCCCTTGGGAGCTGCATCCGGATGGCGTTTCTCGCGACGGCCGGAGCTCGATCTCGCACTCCCTGCCGGGCCTCTCCATGCGGTCTTCGTGAACGGCTCTTTGATCACCAACAGTCTCCTCGCCCACACCGTGACCGTCCATCGGCGGACAGATGATGGCTGGACCGCGGATGCATCCGTCACTCTGGACGGTCCGCTCTGGTCGATCGACGTCTCTGCGCGAGGAGACACGATCTGGATCGCAGCCGGCGGAATCGAGGATCGTCCACTCGACCGGACCGGGGGGGAGTTCGGAAACATCGATTCGTACCTGTATCTATATAGATACGTCGAGACGCTCGAACGGGTGGGCCAATGGAACGTGTCGGAGCGCGGAGTGGTCACCCCGAAGCGCGTCCACTTCTACGACGACACGATTTGGGTGAGTGGATTCGGCGGTGAGCGCGTGATCCGAATCCCGGTGCGGGAGCGTTCCGAACCGCCCGAGCTCTCGCTCCGATGTCCTCCGGGCATCACCGACTTCGTGATCGACCGGGAACACGAGCGGCTGGTCGCGGTCAGCCCGCTCCTGGACGTGGTCGCTGCACTGCCATTGCCGGTGCTACCGTCGCATGCACCGTCGATGACTGTGCCGCAGATGACTGTGCCGCACACTGCGCCGCCGATGACTGCGCCGCCGATGACTGCGCCGCCGATGACTGTGCCGAAGATGAATGTGCCGAAGATGAATGTGCCGAAGATGACTGTGCCGCCGATGACTCTGCCGC
>CAMPIC010000103.1 GCA_946886185.1 uncultured bacterium | reverse complement strand
GGCTCGAGCCGCGAGAGGAACTACGCGATCGCCCGCCCGGAGCGCATCGCCCGCCTCCGCGTCCGATCGGCTCAGTAGCGCGTCGATCGATTGGATCTGGACGGAGGCCCCTTGTTGGAACCGGTAGCCTCTCGCGTCCAGGACTTCATCGAGCTCCGGAGGGCAGGAGGCGGGAGACACTTGATACCGCGCGGGGAGAAGCCATCCGTGGTAGAAGTGCGCGACCTGATCGAGCCGCTGTTCGAGGGAACGAGAACCGGTGACTTCGTTCGGCCAGACGGAATTCGCCCGTCCGGTCATGTTCCAGTGAAAGCGGAGCTTCCAACCGTCCAGCTCCTGGACGTGCGCGGCCGGCCACGCGGAGAGCGCTGCCCGTTCGACTTCGGTAATCCTCGGATCCATTCCTGCGTTCGTCAGAGGCGGATGCTGAGCCCCATCTTCCGTGGTTTCCATCTCCATCGTGCATGGGATCGTCGACTCGGTCGCGCACCGCGTGGAGTTCCGTCCCGTGGATATTCCAGGACGACCGACTCATAGATAGTAACCAATTGCCGCGCCCATTGATCGGGTGTGAGCGCGTGCAGCGCGGCGGAGCGGGAGCGTCGCGCAAGCTCGGCTCGCAGGGATGGGTCGCCATACAGCCGCAGAATCGACGCCGCGAGCGCGGATGGATCTTGCGGCGGGACGAGCAACGCCTGGCTCGAGTCGGCGAGCGCCCCGCGAATGCTCGGGAGATCCGTGGCAATGATGGGCAGTCCATACCCCATCGCCTCGAGAACTGCGAGCCCATGCCCTTCATAGTGGGTGGAGAGGACGAACGCATCCATCCGTCGATACGACTCGCCGGGGTCCTGGACGTGCCCCCGGAAGCGCACGAAGGGCTCGATCGCGAGATCCTTGGCGAGGGCCTCCATGTGCGGTCGAGTTTCTCCATCACCGATCAGATCGAGACGCAAACCAGGCTCGGCCTCGATGCACCTCGCGAAGGCGCGGAGCAGGGTGGTGTGGTCCTTCTGCGCGCGGAAGTTCGCCACGCTCCCGAGGACGAATGGAGAGGGTAGGGCGCGGAGCGTCGCGGGTTGGTCGGGTAGTTCCGGCAGAGCATTCGGAAGACGAATGATCTTCTGCGGCTGGGTCCATCGATGCTTCACCAAAAGGTTCTCGATCTCTCCACTGATCGCGATGTGACGCTGGATCGCGGCGTCGCCGATGCGCGCGAAGAGGCCACCCGTCAATCGCGAGAGCCGAATCGCCAAACCGCTGGCCATCGCACCATGACTACCTTCCTTCGGCGTGAGGCCAGTGCTCCTGAGCAATGCGCGCGGCGGATTGTGCCAGTGGTAGAGGATCGGAACGTGGCAGGGGCGCAGGGCACACGCGATGGCGAGGGCGTACGAGAAGTGCAGGTGGACCGCGTCGATCCGCTCGCTTCGAATCACTTCCTGCAACGCCGCAGTGAATCCGCGGCGGATCGGATCGTGGATCGACGGGATGGTACGGACGGACGAGGCGTGGCGCGACGCCTCCTCAAACCAATCACGCTCGCGCGGGAATGCGAGATGCAGTCGGTGGCCGCGCGCGCGGGCTTCGTCGCCGAGAGCATTGAGGTGCGCTCCCATGCCTCCGTAGAACGGAGGGGAGTAGTCGAGCACAATCAGAATGTTGAGCTCTGACTTCAAAATCCGTCCTTGGGGCAACGTTTCGGCCTCCCCGTGCTGGCCGACCGTGTCGTAATCCGCACGCATAGCCTCGCTGAGCCTTGCCCAAAATCGATTTACATGCAGATAGCTTGAACGCATGCCATGTGCATGTCTAGGATGATCCAGGTGCGGAATGTTCCGGACGCGCTGCACCGCAAGCTCAAAGTCCGGGCAGCCGCCGCTGCCGGACAAACGCTCTCCGACTATGTGCTGCGCGAGCTCGAGCGACTGGCCGCGCGCCCGACACGCGAGGAGATGTTGGCGAGGATTCACGCCCGCGAGCGCGTGACGTTGAACACGCCGGCGGCAGTCGTCATTCGCGAGGAACGCGAGTCCGCGTGATTGTCGTTGACGCTTCCGCTTTTCTTGGAGTTCCTCCTTCAGACACAGCTCGGCATACGGGTCGAGGGACGCCTATACCGCCCTGAAGAAGAGCTGCATGCCCTCCACTTGCTGGATGTCGAGATCTGCCAGACGCTCCGGCGTCTTGTGCGGCTGGGCGAAATGTCGGCGGAACGTGCGAATGAAGTCATCGAAGACCAAATGAGCCTCGATCTGCACCGTCACCCTCATTTGGAGCTACTGATGCGCGCATGGGCTTTGCGGGGGAATATCACGTCATACGATGCGATGTATGTCGTCCTCGCGGAGGCGCTCGATGTGCCCCTGATCACCTGCGACGCGCCGCTCGCGCGGGTTCGAGGACACCAGGCGACGGTCGAGCTGATCGCCTGACCTGGTGCCGTCTGAGAGTTGCCGTCGACCCGATCCAGGTAACGGCGATATGCTCGATGTGCGCCAACCACGTATCTCGATCGCGTCCAGGTTCGGGATACTTTAAGCGGATTCTCACCCTCGTTGGAGGCTGAGCTTACTGCGCACAAGCTAGTCGTCTGAAATCGTGAATGCGCCTCTGTCGAGGAAAGCGACAGCCCCGACTTGACGCCAGATGGAGGTCACCGATGCACTGGATATACACGAGACACAGCGTCGTCACCCACGATGCGCTTGCCACCTTGCGTTCTCCGTTCAAGCTCTGGCTCGTTACGACCGCTGGCTTGATGGCGGTCCTGCTCGCCGAACCGGCCCCGGCTGCGGTGATTCGGGTGGAGGCCGATGGATCGGGGGATCAGCCCACCATCCAAGCCGCGCTCGTGGTTGCCGCTGGCGGTGATGTGATCGAGCTCGGCGACGGAGTCTATCGAGGTCCCGGCAACCGGGAGATCCGATTCCTCGGCAAGGACGTGTCGGTGCTCTCGGCCTCGGGCAACGCCGAGAGCTGCGTGATCGACTGTGAGGGATCGTCATCCAATCCCTACCGCGGCTTTCTCTTCATCGATGGAGAGACCAACGCCGCTGTTCTCCAGGGAGTATCGGTCGTCAACGGCTGGAAAGATGATATCCAGTTTCCTTTGGGCGACGGCGCCGGTGTATTCATCGACGACTCCGCGCCGGTGATTCGAGACTGTATCTTCGAGCGAAACTTCGCCCAGCGCGGTGGCGCGATCGCGACCAGCGACGCGGACGGGGTCGTCTTGGAGCGTTGCATCTTCCGCGACAATCACGCCCTTATCACCGGCGGAGGAGTGCTTCTTCACGGCAGGGGAATGATGGTGCAGGGATGCCTGTTCACGGGGAATCTCGCCGACGGTGTGGGAGGTGGCCTGATAGTGGAAGTCCATGCCGCCGCCGTCGCGATCCTCGAGACCACCCTCGCCGGCAACCGGTCCTTCTGGGGCGGAGGGTTCGCTTCCGGCGCGGAGGATGTCTCCTTCGAACGCACGCTCATGTGGGGCAACTGCGCCGACGACCAGGGAGATGACGGGTGGTTCGCGACGACTCGAAGCGCTGCCACGTTCGTCTGCTGTGCGCTTGATCCGTCGAAGATCCACAGCGGGTCCGTGACTTACGAAGGCGAGCAGGTCACAGAGGATCCGCGATTCTGTGAACCCGATCTCTGCACGAGCTCCCCTACGGCGGCCGGAGACTACCACTTGGATGCCGCGTCGCCTTGCCTGCCCACGGCGAGCCCCTGCGGACTGTTGATCGGGGCGCTCGGACAAGGTTGCGGCTCCGTTCCGACCAGCCGATCGAGTTGGGGCGCCATCAAGGCGCGCTTCGCTCCCCGAGAGATGATCGAACGTTGAAGCCGCAGCGCTTCTTTCGGTGAAGCCGGGGCTCGAAGGCCGGCCGAAGGTTGATTCAGCCAGCCTTCACGTATCGAGCAACTCCAGCGAAGCGCCTTGTCTCGTTATCGGGTGACGACGAGCTGCTGCCGCAACGCCTTGCTACCCGCCTGGAGCTGCAGGAAGTACGCGCCGTTCGGCACCTCGTTGCCCGCCTGATCGCGCGCGTCCCAGTTCACCTGATGCATTCCCGGGCTCACGGACTCCTCGAGGAGCACGCGCACGAGGCGCCCGGCCGCGTCGAACACCGACATGTGCGCGCTCACCGCCTCGGGGACGTAGAACGCGATCTCGGTCGCAAAGGACACCGGATTGGGGCGGCTCGCGAAGAGCTGGACTTCGCTCGGCAGGGTCTGCGTCGGCACGTTCGCCACCTCGCAATCGATCTGGACCGATCCGCCCGTGACGTCGCCGATCTCTTGAGGCCATCCGTCGACCGCCGTGAGCTGCACGTGCTCGATCCCGAGGTCCGAAGATGCGTTGCAATCCACGACTTCGAAGACGATCCGGGCGACGACGTCGGTCCCGGCGGCGCCGGCAGTCTCGCCCGTCGTGATCCCGCCCAGCCGAATGACGCCCGATTCGTTGTCGATCTGCGGACCCAGCGGATAGGGCGATCGACCGGTGCTGCTGAGGAGATCGCCGAACTGGACCTGATACGCTTGAATCACGGCCGGATCGAAGGAGACTTCCGCCTCGAATCCGCCGAGATTGCTCGCCCCCTCCACCAGGAGTGCGACCGAGAGCGTGTCTCCGATCTCGCGCGTCACGACCAAAGACGCGGGCGAAATCCTGACCGAGGAAAGCATCCGGTTCGACGCGATGTCATCTTCCGATTGGATCGGTTCGCTCGGGCAGCCCTGATGCCACCGTCCGGCGACCGACTGGATGTCGACCACGTCGATCGTTCCGTCCCTGGTGGACGCGCAGTAGGTTCCGCGTTCGAGCAGGTTGGTGTCATAGCGACCGTCGTAGCAGGCATCGCCTTCAGAGCAGCCCCAGCGTGGGATGTTCTGGCCGAGGTCGAAGAGCGTGACATCGCCGTCCCCGGTAAAGTCCCCGTAACAGCTCGCGCGATGCTCCACCTCGATCCCGAGGCTGGCATCGAGCCAAATCGGCCTCGGACCCTGATCGGTATCGCTAAGAACCCCGCCATCCAGACACATCACGTCGCCCGACGCTGCAGGAGCTCCTGTGGGAGAGAACGAGATCTGCGCGAGCGGACCGCTTCCGGAGGGCCCGTTCGGCGCACCCGTCGTATTGGCAGAGATGAGGACGCCGGCCGCCTCACATTCCGAGTCGCATGGAAGCGGAGTTCCGGGCAGGACGTTGCGTCCCGTGCTCCCGAGGAAGATCGGATCGACGGCGGCGTTCACGAAGTTCAGGTACGTGTCGTCGTAGCCGACGCAAACTTCGAAGCGTCCCAAATCCTCCACGTCGTTCACCCGAAGCCCGACCGAGAACGTGCCGCCGCACGCCTGGTAGACGGCGATGTTGGACGGAGTGAGGGCGAGGGTGCAGTCCCAGGCCGTCAGGCAGGGATTGCGGCCGTCTGTGTTGAACCCGAGGGCTCCGAATCCCAGTACGTCATCCAGGTTGGCCGGCACGTCATCGTCGCCGAAGGCGGCGCGGCTTATCGGAGAGTCGATGATCTCCAGGACCGCGGGATCCCCGTTGCTCGAGACGGCGAGCCAACACACCTCGATCAGGTGATCGGTTTGCGCGGTCTCCCACGTGACGGCGAGTCCTTCGTTCGGCCCCGGCCAGCCTTGGTCCGGAAGAGCGAAGTCGCCGCATGCGCCCCACTCCTCGACCTGGAGCTTGGCGTCGTCGTAGTCGATGCCCAAGGTGAGTCCGCCCAGGCGTGGACTGGCCTCCGCCGGGAAGGCGGCCAGGACGTAGCACACCACTGGATCGGTGCCATCCACGCGCACGTCCGCGATGTCACAGTCGACCAGGTCGGAGCTGCCGCAGTACATCTCACCGGTAGAATAGGAAAGGCTCTCGTTGGCGTGCAGGACGAGGATTCCGCCGTAGTTCGGTCCGGCAAAAGCGTGCGTGGCGGCGAACGACAGAATGATGCCGAGGATGGCAGAGGCTTGTTTCATGGTTCGGGCCCTCGTGGGATCGCGGTCTACATCAGCGCGGGACCCGCAGGCGCGGCGCCTGCGCGGAAACCGCCGGGCTCGTTTTGGCGGTGGAAGTATAGCACAGGGGCGAGGCGTTGTTGCATGCGATCCCCCGACCACGAATCCAACTCGGGCTCAATCGGCCCTATCCGGATGCAATCAATAGGCCGGAGTTCAGCCATCGGCGTTCATCGAGGTGCGTTCGATCCAGTCGTCGACCAACTGTTCCAGCACGTCGAGAGGAACCGAGCCCGAGCCAAGCACCGTATCGTGAAATCCACGGATGTCGAAGCGTTCCCCGAGCCGTTCCTTCGCTCGCTGGCGCAGCTCGAGGATTTTGAGCTCACCGATCTTGTAGGCCAGGGCCTGTCCGGGCAGGGAAATGTAGCGATCGACTTCGTTCACGATGTCGAGTTCGGTCTTGGCGGTGTTGGCCTTGAAGTAGTCGATGGCCTTCTGGCGATCCCACCGATAGTAATGGAGACCGGTGTCGACGACGAGCCGGACCGCGCGCCACATTTCGTAGGTGAGCTGTCCGAACTTCGAATACGGATCCTGGTACAGACCGAGCTCCTCTCCCAGGCTCTCACTGTACAGCCCCCAACCCTCGATGAACGCCGTGTGTCCACCATACCGACGGAAGTTGGGCAGCTCGCCCAGCTCTTGGGCCAGCGCGATCTGGAGATGATGGCCAGGGACGGCCTCGTGTGCGGAGAGGACCTCCATCTCGTACTTGGGCCGCATCTCGGGCTTGTACAAGTTCACGTAGAACCATCCCGGGCGACTTCCGTCCGCTGCCGGAGGGTTGTAATACGCGGTGGTCGTATACGGGGCGATCGTCTCGGGATGGCACGGACTCCATAGGGTGCGCGGGGGAGTCGTCCGAAGAGCTTCACCAGCTCCGGGTCGATTCGTTTGCAGATCGTCAAGTACCCGTCGAAGAGATCTTCTGGCTTCTCGTAGTAGAACCTGCGGTCCGTGCGAAGGAAGTCGAGGAATTCTTCAAACGTACCTTGGAAGCCGACCTCCGCCATGATGCGTTCCATCTCGATGTGGATCCGCTCGACCTCGCCGAGCCCGATTTCGTGGATCTCTTCGGGAGTCAATCGAGTAGTGGTCGAGGCCCATGCCTGATGGGAGTAGAAGGCCGAACCTCCCGGCAGGTCCCAGGCCCCGACGGTTTCCCGTATCCCGGGGAGGTATCGCTCCGTGTAGAACGTCTGCAGCCGCCGGTAAGCAGGAATCACGATCTCCGAAATCGCCGCGATCCCCGCGGCACGAAGCCGCTCCTGCTCCTGCTCTGGAAAGTCCGCGGGAAAGATCTCGAAGGGATCGTAAAAGGGGCTTTTCTCCGGAGAATCGACAATCTGGGCGGCGATCTGCTCGGTAACCCCCTCCATCGTGATGCGGGGCGGTACCCACGCCTCAGCTAGCCCTCGTTCCATGAGAGCCAACGTCTGATCTACGTAAGGTCCGATCCTATGGAGCCGGGCGATCCAGTCTTCGAAATCCTTTGCAGTCTCGAACCGAAGGATCTCGTGCAGCCCGTCCGCCGTCTGGATGCCGCCTCTCTCGCTCAGAGGAATCAGGAATGAGTGAAACTGCTGCCCCTCCACCTTCTCCTCATACTCCAACCGGAACAGGTCGTAGTTGAGTTGCTCATCGGCCGGAAGACTGTCGCGGTCGATCGTGGCAAGCTCCTCCAGGACAGCGACGTCCTCTCGCTGACGCCGCTCGATCGCATCGAGGCTCTCGTCGGGCCAGCGATCGTTGTACCGGCGGTCGCCCAGCGAGGATGCCCAGGTGGGTTGCTCCCGCATGCTTCGCTCCCACTCTCGATCGAAGAGGGCGTGTAGCCGCGCCACCGCATCCTGGGCGGGAGCCACCGATCCGACCGTTGCGCTCTGGGGGAGCGTCGCCTCGATCGATCCAGATGCATCCGACTTCACGCCCGCTCCGAAGACGGAGGCAAACACCAACCAAACCAACGCAAAGAAGGAACGGCGGACGGATGGTCCCATCGGACCCTCGCTTTGTTGTGGAGATCTCACAAGGCCCGGAAGATCATATCACCGGAAGCGCCGCTCACCCGTTGTCCGCCAAGTCCCGCTCGATACCTGTCATTCGAGCACGCCTGGGCCGCGGCGCTGCCTCCCGCGGTCTTGGCGCCGGCGTGAGATGGAGGTTTCCGCGGAGTCACTGGCGGAGGGCCGTCAGCGGATGCGCAGGA
>CAMPIC010000102.1 GCA_946886185.1 uncultured bacterium | reverse complement strand
GCAGGCGATCTCGTACGAGATCCCGCTCCTGCTCGCCGCGATGGTCCCGATCATCCTGGCGGGATCGTTCCGCATCGGCGACATCGTGGCGGCGCAGGAAGGCGGGCGCTGGTTCGCGTTCTGGCCTCCAGGACCCGGGCTGATCGCGTTCGCGCTCTTCTTCTTCGCATCGCTTGCCGAGTCGAATCGCATCCCGTTCGACATCCCCGAAGCGGAGAGCGAGCTGGTCGCGGGCGTGACCACCGAGTACAGCGGGATGATCTTCGGGCTCATCTACCTCGCGGAGTATTTGCACACCTTCATCGCGAGCGCGCTCGGAGCGCTGCTCTTCCTGGGAGGATGGCAGGGTCCGGGGCCGGACGGCATCCACTGGATGCTGCTCAAGACGCTTCTCCTCTTCGCCGTCATCTTCTGGATTCGCTGGTCGTGGCTCCGTTTCCGCTCCGATCAGCTCATGGCGATGTGCTGGAAACTCTTCATTCCGCTCGGCCTGGTGCTCGTGATGGCGAGCGCGATCTGGGTGCATCTCCGATGAGCCTGCTGAGCCTCGCGCACGCGCTCCGCGTCAGCATCCGCAATCTCGCGCGGCCCCAGAACACCGAGCCGCTCCCCTGGAAGGGGACGCGGGGACGCGCCGAACGGTATCGCGCGAGCTTCGCGCTGGTGCACGACGAGCACGGCGAGGAAGCCTGCATCGGGTGCATGCTCTGCGAGAAGATCTGCCCCTCCCAGATCATCACTGTGACGGCGGGTCCCAAGGCTCCCTCCCCCGCGACCGGAAAGCCGCGGGGCTGGTGCGCCGACTTCACGCTCGACCTGAACGCCTGTATCATTTGCGAGCTTTGTGTCCAGGTCTGCCCGGCGGACGCGATCATCATGCTCCGCGTCCAGGAGCAGCCGGCCTATGCGCGCGAGGATCTGCTTCTGACCATGGCGAAGTTGTATGCGAATGAGAAGCTGGACCAACTGACCTGGGCCACGCCGACCAGGCTGCAGGAGATGCAGGACCCGAAGGGCCGGCCCGCGCCTGCACAATCCGCAGCTTCCTCACCGGCAGCGCCCGGGACGAGCTCGGACCCCGAGAAGCCCTCCGATGCTTGAGTGGATCGCGTTCGGCGTCCTGGGAATCACGTTGCTCGTCGCCGGCCGGAAGGTCGTGGTGAGCCGGGATCTCGTCCATTCGGTGCTCTGGCTGGGCGTTGCCCTGGTCGCGACCGCTGGACTCTTCATCGCGCTCCAAGCGGAGTTTCTCGCAGCCGTACAGATCCTGCTATACACCGGCGGCGTGATCACTCTGATGCTTTTCGGCGTGATGGTGACGCGGCGATTGAGCGGAGAAGCGAGGATCGAGCATGGATCCTCCCACCGGCTCCGCGGCGCGCTCCTCTCCGTGAGCACCTTCGCTTTGGTCGCGCTCACCGTGAGCCGCGCTTCCGAGTCCCGCAGCGGGCCGCCTCCCGGATCCCTCGGAGACACGCGGGAGGTGGGGAGCATGATCCTGCGAGACTTGATGCTGCCCTTCGAAGCGCTCTCGATCTTGCTGCTCGCCGCGATGATCGGAGCGATCGTGCTCGCGCGAAAGGTGGATCCATGAGCTGGGCGGACGGTCCGGGCCTCTTCGGATACGTCCTCCTGGCGGCCGCCCTCTTCGCGATCGGCATCTACGGCGTGCTCACGCGCCGGAATTTGATCGCGATCCTGCTCTCGGTCGAGCTCATGGCCAACGCGGTCAACCTCAACCTGGTTGCGTTCGCCCGCTTCTCCCAGGCGCTGCTCGGCCAGGCGTTCGCGCTCTTCGGAATCGCGCTCACCGTCGTCGAAGTCGGCGTGGGACTCGCGATCGTCATCCTGGTCTATCGCCAGTGGGCGTCGGTGGAGGCGAATGATCCCTCCGCCATGCAAGGGTAACGCATGACCCATCCGGCCACGTTCGCGCTGCTCCTTCCGCTCATCTCCTTCGCCGTTCTCACTTTGGTCAAACCGCTCCGCAAGTCGGGAGCGCCGGCCGGGTATTTCTCCGCGCTGATGGCGTTGGGCGCTCTCGGATCCTCCATCGCCGCGTTGCTCGAATACCGGGACACCGCGAACGCATACGTCGCGACCGTGCCTTGGCTGGTGAACGCCGGCCAGTCGATCGCAGAAGTCGGAATTCGGCTCGATGGAATCTCCGCCACCATGATGGTGGTGGTCGGCGTGGTTGCGGCGTGTGTCCAGATCTACTCGCTCGGCTACTTGCACGACGAGCCCAAGGGATCGCTCGGTCGCTATTACACCTGGCAGTCGCTTTTCCTGTTCGCGATGTCGCTGCTGGTGCTCGCTCCCAATCTGCTTACGCTCTTCCTCGGATGGGAGCTGGTGGGACTCTGCTCTTACCTGCTGATCGGATTCTGGTGGGCGAAGCCGAGCGCGGGGCGCGCCGCGGTCAAAGCGCTCTGGGTGACCAAGTTCGCCGACATGGCCTTCTTGATCGCACTCATGATCCTCTTCGCCGCGACCGGAAGCTTCGCCTGGGACCAGCCGATCGAAGGCCAGGTCGCGATTGCGGTCGCCGCTCTGCTCTTCGTGGGGGTGATGGGCAAGAGCGCGCAGGTGCCTCTCCACGTCTGGCTGCCCGATGCGATGGAAGGCCCCACTCCGGTTTCCGCGCTCTTGCACGCCGCGACCATGGTGGCGGCGGGAGTGTTCCTGATCGTGCGAGTCTATCCGATCTTCCAGGCGGCTCCGCCGGTGCTGGAGGTGGTGGGATGGATCGGCGCCCTGACCGCGTTCCTCGCCGCGTGCATCGCGGTCGTCCAAAACGACATCAAGAAGGTGCTGGCGTATTCGACCTGTTCTCAGCTCGGATACATGGTCGCCGGCCTGGGAAGCGGATCGATGATGGGCGGGTACTTCCATCTCACCACGCACGCGTTCTTCAAGGCGCTCCTCTTCCTCGGAGCGGGCGCAGCGATCCATGCGATGGGATCGAACTCCATTTGCGACATGGGCGGGCTGCGCAAGAAGACGCCGCTGAGCGCCGCGCTCTTCGTGATCGGCGCGCTGTCGTTGGCCGGGGTTCCGGTGCTGGCGGGATTCTTCTCGAAGGATTTGATCCTCGAAGAGCTGCAGCATGCCGGCATGATGGGACCTCTCGCGCTGTGCCTCGCCGCCGCTGCCCTCACGGCGTTTTACATGACTCGAGTGGTCTTGATCGCCTACTTCGGAGCGCCTTCTCAGCATGCGCGCGACCACGCTTCGCATGCGCATGAAGCTCCCGCGAGCATGCTCCTTCCGATGGTGCTCCTGGGCGTGCTCACCGTGGCGGCCGGCTTCCTGGGACACGCGCTCGCCCACACCTGGCACGCCGACTATCACTTCACGATCGCGCCGGTCGGCATCGTGGCGCTCGCGCTCGCTCTCGTCGGCATCGTGGTGGGCGTGCTCCGCTACGGCAGCAGGGCGATGCCGGCTCCGGCCGTGTTCCGGCCTCTGTCCGCGTTCATTCTCTCCGGACCGATCGATCGCTTCTGGACCGCCCTCTATCGGCGAGGACTGCTCGTGGTTTCCGCGGCATCCGGATGGACCGATCGCTACGTGGTCGACGGTCTCATGAACTCCATCGGGTGGGGCGCTCTCACCACGGGGGCATGGGTGCGCCGATTCCAGACCGGGCGCGCTCCCGATTACGTCATGGCGGTTCTGGTGGGGACGATCCTGGTGATCGCCTTCGGAGTGCTCCGATGAGTCCTGGGTGGCTGCCGACGATCGTGTTCTCGCCGTTGGTGGCGGCGCTCGTCTTGCTGTTCGTGCCGTCCTCGCAGCGGATCCTGGTTCGACTGATTGCGATCGGATCGACTGTCGTTTCGGCGATCGGCTCCGTCATCGCTGCGATCGGCTACGACCAGGCGGCCGGTGGATATCAGTTCCGATGGAGCGTGCCGGTCATTCCTTCGGCAGGCGTGAACCTCGACCACGCGCTGGACGGTTGGGGCGTATCGCTTCTTCTGCTCACGAGCTTGATCATCTTCGCCGGAGGATTCGCGACCTGGACCTTGCGCGACCGCGACAAGGACTTCTACATCCTGCTCCTGACGCTGGTCGCGGGCGTGTTCGGCGTCTTCGTGAGTCTCGATCTGTTCCTGTTTTTCCTCTTCTACGAGATCGCGGTACTGCCGATGTATCTGCTCATCGGGATCTGGGGCACGGCCAAGAAAGTGCCCATCCGCGGACCCTTCAGCTTCGCGATGCGCCCGTTCGACGTGGGCGGGCGCGAGTACGCCGCGATGAAGCTCACCTTGATGCTTCTCGCGGGGTCGGCGTTCATCCTCGTCGGCATCCTCGCGATGTACTGGAGCGCGGGGATGGGTTCGTTCTCGCTGCTCGATCTCGAGCAGGCGCAGTTTCCGCGCTCCTTACAGATCTGGTTGTTTCCGCTGATCTGGCTGGGATTCGGCACGCTCGCGGGTGTGTTCCCGTTCCACACATGGTCTCCCGATGGACACGCTTCCGCGCCCACCGCAGTGTCGATGCTCCACGCCGGCGTGCTCATGAAGCTGGGCGCGTTCGGAGTCATCCGCGTCGGGATGGTGCTGCTTCCGGAAGGAGCGCAAGCCTGGGCGATGGTGATCGGAGTCGTCGCGGTCATCAACGTGGTCTACGGCGCGCTCTGCGCGATGTGGCAGCGCGATCTCAAGTACATCGTCGCCTACAGCTCGGTGAGCCACATGGGAATCGTGATGCTGGGCGCGGCCACGCTCACGCGCGAGGGATGGAACGGCGCGGTCTATCAGATGTTCGCGCACGGCATCATGACCGGGCTCTTCTTCGCCCTGGTCGGGTTGATCTACGAGAAGTCGCACAATCGCGAGATCTTCGAGATGGGCGGCTTCGCGAAGGTGATGCCGGGGATTGCGGTCTTCTTCACGGTCGCTTGTCTGTCGTCGTTGGGAATGCCTGGGCTGGCCGGATTCGTGGCCGAGTTCCTGGTTTTCCTGGGCGCATGGAAAGGGCTCGCGCCCTGGTGGGGAATCGCCGCCGTGTTGGCGGCGTGGTTTACCGCGATCTATGTGCTGCGGGCTTCGCGCGCGATCTTTTGGGGCCCCGGCCCGGCGGAGCGCTATCACGGTTTGAGCGATGCGCGGGGCGTGGAATGGGTTGCTTTGGTGACGTTGGGAATTTGCCTGGTGCTCTTCGGATCGTGGCCGCGTCTGGTGCTCGATCCGATCGACGTGGCGACCGGTCCGTATCTGAATCGCGTGCTGGAGGCGGTGCAGCTCGGGATGCGTTGACGGGGAGAGTTGTTCGCCCGGTCAGAGTGCTTCGAGTCGGTGACGGCTCGTGAATCGGTCATTCGGACAGTTTTTCATGCGATCGGCGCGTCACGCAGCGCGACCGTTCTGCTGTCAGAAAGTGAACAGGTGGCCAGGATGCAGCGCGAAGTAGACAGATCGCCAGGATGCAGCGCGGAGTGGACAGGTAGCCAGGATGTGGAGGGAAGTGCACAGATAGCCGCGGAGCGAAGTGCACAGATAGCCAGAATGCGGCGCGGAGTGGACAGATAGTCGCGATGCGGCGCGGAGGACGACGGTGCTGGTGATGCGGGGGCAGCGATGATCGAAACGCTCGGGCTACCGATCGGAGCGGCGGTTCTCTGGCTGGCCGTGTTCGTCTTCGACTTGCTCGCCGGACCTGCGCGCGGCCGAGTCTCGGGCTGGATCACCGTCGTCGGGCTCTCGGCGCTGTTCGGATTCAGCTGGGCGCTCGAGCCGGGAAGCGAGATCGCCGGCGGGGCGTTCGCGCTCGACGCGTTCGCTCTCTACATGCAGCGGATTCTGCTTGGTGCGACCGCCCTCGGGGCGCTGGCGAGCATCGATCACGCAGAGCGGACCATGGCCCGACGGCAGTCGGAGTACTTCCAGCTCTTTCTATTTTCGCTGGTGGGGATGCTCCTGCTGGCCGGCGCGCGGGAGCTCATCCTGTTGATCGTCGCGTTCGAGCTCATGGGTGTTCCGCTCTACGTGCTGGCCGCGATGCACAAGACCGACAAGTTCGGGATCGAAGGCTCGCTCAAGCTCTATCTCACGGGCGCGGTGAGCGCGGCGGTGATGCTCTATGGACTGTCTTTCATCTTCGGAGCGACCGGCACGACCATGCTGCCCGAGATCGCGCGGGCGCCCGCTTCTCCGTTCCTGATCCTGGGGCTGTTGCTCGCTTTTGCCGGCATGGGCTTCAAGGTCGGGGCCGCTCCTTTTCATATGTGGATTCCGGACACCTATCAGGGTGCGCCTACGCCGTTCGTGGCGTTCCTGTCGGTGGCTCCCAAAGTGGCGGGATTCGCAGCCCTGACCCGCCTCTTCATCGAAGGCCTGGGTCCGATGCGCGAGACCTGGTGGCCGGTTCTGTTCGCGGTATGCGCGGTCACGATGCTGGTGGGGAACTTCTTCGCGCTGAACCAGGAGAACGTGAAGCGGCTGCTCGGCTACTCGGGCGTCGCGCACATCGGACTGCTCCTGCTCGCGCTCGCGATCGGCACGCAGCGGGGCATCGGCGTGATGCTTTTCTACCTGGCGACCTATCTGTTCACCAACATGGGTGCGTTCTTCGTCGCCGAAGCGGTCGGGCGAGGCGGCAGCGACGGAATCGACGCGTATCGAGGACTGGCGCGCCGCAGTCCCTGGTTGGCGCTCTCGATGCTGCTCTTCCTCTTGTCGCTCGGCGGAATTCCGTTCGTGGCGGGATTCTGGGCGAAGATGTTCCTCTTCTGGGCAGCATGGGAGGCCGGCGTGCGCTGGCTCGTGCTCCTTGGAGCGATCCTCGCGGTGGTCGCGCTCTACTACTACTTGCGAGTCGCGCGCAGCATCTACATCGAGAAGCCGGCCGCCGGCGCCGCGCGCGTGCAGGTTCCCTGGACGCTGGGCGCCGCGATCGTGATCGCGATGGCGGGCGTGGTAATCATCGGCGTGCGTCCCGCGCTCCTATTGGAACCCGCGATCCGCGCGGCCCGGAGCGTCGTCTCCGGATAGCGCGCACTTCCGGAGCGGGAGTAACTGGCACCTCGCGCCCGGAGCGGGAGTAACTGGCACCTCGCGCCCGGAGCGGGAGTGACTGGCACGAATCTGGCGCGATCCACTCCCGGAGCGGGAGTCTTTCGCGCCAGCCATTGATGCGTGCCAATCCTCAGGACTCTCCGTGCCAGCTCAGCGTGAGGAGAAACGCGCTGTCGACCATCGCCTCGACGTCGTGCTCGATGCCCGGGCCCAGCGCGAGCAAACGCCCGGCGGAGAGATCCACGTCACGATTGGGCAGGTGCAATCGGATGTGACCCGAGAGCGCGTGGATCGAGACCGACGAGTCCGTGTCGTGCTCCGCGATGCGGGCGCCGCCCTGAACGGCGATCAACACCACGCGCAGATCCGACTCGCGCACCAGCGTGCGGCCGGTGTGACCGCCGCGCAGGTAGGCATCCTCCTGCCGCAGCTCGTGTTCGATCGCCGTCAGGTCGTAAACGACTCCGTGCTCCGTGGATTCAGGTTTGGGCATCTCGACTCCTCCTGGAAGCGCGGCCGCATGGCGCTAGTCCTGTTTCAGTTTCGCGATCTCGTCGAGCGCGAGGTTCGAATGCGAGAGAGCCGCACCCGCACGCATTTCCGCCGCGACCCAGATCGTCTCCATGATCTCCTCGGACGTCGCCCCTAGCCGCACTGCCGCGCGCGTGTGCCCGCGAATGCAGTACGGGCACTGCGTCACGTGCGCGACCGCGATCGCGATCAACTGCTTCGTCTTAGCAGGAATCGCGCCATCGGCGAACACGGTCTTGCTGAAAGCACGGAACGCGTCCGTGGCCGCGGGGCTCAACCGGTGGCGGTGCTCTGACATTTCCCGCGTCGCCTCCGGGTACATGTGTTGATGGTCGGTCATGGCTCCTCTTCGCTTTGTCGCAGGGAAACACGCAAGGTTCAGAGACATCATGGATGTTCGGGCCAAGTCAGCCGCCGGCGTCCTGCTTGCTGATGCTCGGTTGCTCGTGCTTGCCCGCGTCGGGCCTGGCGCGTGTCACTGAATGATCGTGAATTCCCGGCGGGTCCTCTCCTTTTCGAATGCCTCGAAGTGCCACCACTCGATCGCGATCGGGCGAAATCCCGCTTCGGTCATGACGGAGCGGAGCAGCCTTCGATTGCTCCGTTGATGCTCGGTCAGACGACCCTCGCGAAACAACCGATCTTCCTCCCGGGGCTGAGACTCGGGGCCAAGAAAGTCGTAGGGAGTGCCCATGTCGAGCTCCTCGCCGGACTCCGTCGCCAGAGTCAGATCCACGGC
>CAMPIC010000101.1 GCA_946886185.1 uncultured bacterium | reverse complement strand
CACGTTCCCCTGATGCCGGCGCGGTCGCCTCGACGCGATCCAGGGCTCGACCAACGGGAGGTTTACACGGTGGCGCATTCCGATATCGCATTCGACAAGCTCCGCGTTCCGGAGCAAGGGGGGCTCGCCCAGCCCAAGGGCGCGGCTGTGGTGGTCCCCGACCATGTGATCGTTCCCTACATCGAAGGCGACGGCATCGGACCGGACATCTGGCGCGCCTCCGTGCGGGTGTTCGACGGCGCCGTACAAGCCTCTTACGGTGGGGATCGAAAGATCGAATGGTGGGAGGTGTATGCGGGTGAGAAGTCGCTCGAGAAGTACGGCGAGTGGCTTCCAGAGGACACGCTGAAGGCGGTCCGACTTGCCCATGTCGCGATCAAGGGGCCCCTCACCACGCCGGTGGGAGGCGGGATGCGGAGCATCAACGTCGCCCTCCGCCAGCTGCTCGATCTTTACGCGTGCGTGCGTCCGGTGAGCTGGATCCCGGGCGTTCCTTCTCCGGTGAAGGAGCCGCAAAAACTGGACGTGGTGATCTTCCGTGAGAACACCGAGGACGTGTACGCGGGCATCGAGTGGAAGCAGGGGACGCCGGAAGCGGAGAAGCTGATCGCCTATCTCGCCACTCTCGGCAAGACGGTCCGCCCCGATTCGGGGATCGGGATCAAGCCGATCTCGGTCACAGGATCGAAGCGTTTGGTACGGCAGGCGATCCAGTATGCGATCGAGCAGAAGCGGCGCAGCGTCACGCTCGTGCACAAGGGGAACATCCAGAAATTCACCGAAGGCGCGTTCATGGAGTGGGGCTATGAAGTCGCCAAGGAAGAGTTCGCGGATCACGTGGTGCTCGAATCCGAACTGACCGGGAAGGTACCCGCGGGCAAGGTCCTGATCAACGACCGGATCGCCGACGCGATGTTCCAGCAGCTCCTGCTGAGGCCGGACGAGTACGACGTCCTGGCCACTCCGAACCTGAACGGCGACTACCTCTCCGATGCGTGCGCCGCGCAGGTGGGCGGACTCGGTCTCGCTCCGGGAAGCAACGTCGGCGACGGAATCGGATTCTTCGAAGCGACGCATGGCACGGCTCCGAAGTACGCCAACCTCGACAAGGTGAATCCGGGATCGGTGATGCTCTCGGGCGCGATGATGTTCGAGTACATGGGCTGGCCGGAAGCGGCGGCGCAGGTGCGCAAGGGAATCGCGCGCACCATCTCGCAAAAGAAAGTCACCTACGATCTCGAGCGTCAGATGGATGGAGCGACCCTGCTCCGCACCTCGGAGTTCGGCGAAGCGATCGTGGACAACATGCGCGCCTGATCAAGCGCTACGGAGAGATCGCGCCGCTCATCGACCGGTCGCACGTCCTTGCGAGCTGAGCAAGGAGGCGGCGAGCAGCGTCTGCGACCGAAGAAAAGCAGTTGCGCGGGAGGAAGCCGCCGCATCCTCCCGCCCATCTACCGGTCGCCCTTCCGGGGCGAAGATCCCAACCCCTGCAGTGCCGGAATCCTGAGTGGCTCTACGCTGTGGGTATCCGGAGTTGCCTCCGACAGCGTGGTAGTGAAGGATCCATACCAAAGTCGCAGTCGGACTGCGAACACCGGCAAACGATCGCTCAACTGCAAGGAAGACAATGAACTATAGGTTTCCGCGCTCCGTCCTGAAACCTGCTTCGTCCGCTTCGTCGCCTCTGCCGGGCTCAAAATGCTGAAGCTCCGCCCTTTCTGGTCTCGAAAAGCTGAGGGTCACGCGCGCGCACAGAGCGTCCGCGACGTGAACGAGTACGCTCCTTCCAGAAAACCCGCTCGTTCCAGCGAGATGGCGCGAGCGAGCGAAGAACGCACTCCCATCCACTCCTGGCGCATCGAACGATGCATGTGCGGGATCGCAGCGATCTTCGCGACGGCTCTCGCTCCCGCTGACGCAGGCGCGCAGTCCGATCCGGCGTCGGCAACGAGCGAAGTGACGACGCAATCCGCCGAGAGCAGCGCGGGGATCTATCCAATCGTCGGCGCGCGCTGGTTCGAGCCGATCGATTCCGATTTGCGCGATCACTACCGCGGAGGAGCCGGCTTCGCGGCCGGCGTGGGAATGCGCCTCGGAGATCGCACCGCCGCGGAAGCGCAGATCGAATGGTTCCGCAGCCGCGACACTCCCACCGCTCCCCCGTTCGTGGAACGCACCGAGAGCACGCTCACGCTCCTCCCCATCTCCGCGATGCTTCGGTATCAGATCGCGCGGGGCGGCGATGGTCTATTCTTGCTCGTTGGTCCGGCTCTGCTCCGGCAAACGGAATCGTTCTCGTACTCTCTGCTGGACCAACGGGACACGGTGTCGGGGACGCACACCGGATTCGGAGTTTCGTTCGGACTGGGCTGGGAAGCGACGCGGCGCCCGCTCGCCTACCGCATCGTCGCGCGCGCCACCCTGGCGAGCGTGAAGAGATCGGTCCTGCGCGGTGGAGCGCCCACCCTCGAGACGGAGGAGTCGATCGCCCCGAGCCTGGCCGGCATCGGTCTGGAGGTGCGCCTGCCATGAGAATCGCGATGCTGTTCGGAATGCTCGTCCTGGCGGCGTGCCGATGGTGCGCGCCTGCCATGGCGGACCCCGCGCCGATCCAGCCGGTGCTGCAGCGAGCGCTCGACGCTCACGCGCGCGGGGTGGCGAGGCCGTTCGTCGTCGCGGAAGGGCGCAGTTTGCTCGTCCCCCCTTCTCCGGGCGGAGTGGTTCTTCCGGTCGATGACGCGGGACGCTGGTCGTGCTGGGTCAGCTTCGATCCGAACACCGATGCAGGACGCGCCTTCCTCCCGAGCGAGTGGGACGTGCCGATGCTCTCCTCGCCCGAGGAAGCACTGCCGCATTTACCCTCCGCGGCACGAGAGACGATCGCCCGGCTGGAGGAGCAAGGCGTCGTCTGGCGCGGTTGGATCGGCGCCACCCTGGAGTTCCAGGCTCCTCCCGAGAAGATCGAAGCGCTGGCCGAGCTGCCGGGGGCGATCGCGGTCACGGCTCCTGTCGGTCCGGTGCACGAGACGTTCGCGAGCGAGCTCGGCGGTGGATGCGACGGCCCTCCCACCGTCTCGGAGGGGCTCGAAGAGATGCGAGTCGCGGAGTTCCGGGCGCTCGGATACCGAGGACAGGGAATCCGTGTCGGCATGCTCGATCTCGGATTCAACGGAGCGGGAGAACGGATCGGCATCGATTTGCCGCGCGAGATCCAGACGCGCATGTTCTCCTCCGGCGATCCGGGGCAAGCGCACGGCACCGCATGCAGCGAGATCGTCCACGACATCGCCCCCGATGCGGAGCTCTATCTGGCCGGGCTCGGCACCGCGGTCGATCTGCAGCAAGCGCTGCAATGGATGAAGAGCAACGACGTGGAAGTGCTGAGCCACTCGCTCGCCTGGTTCCTGGGAGGCGGCGACGGCACCGGACCGATCGACGAGCTCGCGGATGCCGCCGCGCGCGATGGAATGATCTGGGTCACCTCGTCCGGAAACTTCGCCCGCTCGCACTGGATGGGTCCATACCGCGACGACGATCGCGACGCGATGCTCGAGCTGAGCGGAGATCGCGAACAGGTCATGCTGGTGCGCGGAGGAGTTCCCCGGCTGGTGCTGCTCTGGGATCGGTGGCCCCTCTCGACCGATCTCGCGTTCGAGATCGAGATCTTGGACGGCGAAGAAGTCGTGGCCCGCTCCGATGAGGACTATGCCAACTATCCGTTCGCATTCCGCGACGTGGCGGCGCCCCACCCGCTCGATGATCCGAGCTTTCGAATTCGCGTTCGCCAGGGCAATCCCGCCGGCGCCACCGTGCGTGTCTTTCGCGTCGATGGCGGACTCATCGATCCCGAGGATCGCGTCTCCTCCGGGAGCGTGACCATGCCGGCCGATTCTCCCTCCACGATCGCGGTGGGCGCGTTCAGCTGGCGGGACCAGGCGCTCGAGCCGTTCTCTTCGTATGGCCCGACCCTCGGCGGTTTGCAGAAGCCGGAGCTGGTGGGACCCGATGCGATCTGTACCTCGATCTCGCAGTACGCGCCGTTCGTGGGCACCTCCGCGGCATGCCCGCACGTGGCGGGCGCGGTCGCGCTCCTGCTCTCCGCGGAGCTCGAAGGAGGCGTTGACGACGTACACTGGAACCAGGAACAGGTGCGCCGGCTTCTTTCTTCCTCGGCCGGTGCGATCGCGGCGGCTCCTTCTCCGCAGTCGGTGGGTTGGGGTCGCGTACGCCTGTGGGTCCCGGGAGGACAAACGAACGTCGCGCAGCTCGCGCCGCAGGGATTGGGATCCTCGCTCTCCCTGATCCTGACCGGAGGCGGGCAAACCTCGGCGATCGCTTCCGGACGCGCGGCGGGACCGGTGTGGGTCCTCGACGCCGGAGGTCGCCGGGTCGCGCAGATCGAGCCCACGCGCGACGGAAGAACGGTGCAGTATCAAGTCCGCGGGGCGGGGCTCTCACGCGGTCGGTACTGGGCGCTGGAGCCGGTCACGGGAGCACGCGGCTCGTTCACCTGGACGGAGCCTTGATGAAGCGGCTCGTTCACCTGGACGCAGCCTTGATGAAGCGGCTCGTTCAGATGGACGCAGCCTGATGAGGCGGCTCGTTCAGATGGACGGAGCCTGATGAGGCAGCTCGTTCCGTGGACGGAGCCTTGATGGAGCGGATACGCAGGGGCATTCTGAAGTTCCGGAATCCGGATCGCGCGAGTCCGCGACGAGGAAACGGTTTCATCCGGATGGCCGCTCGGTGAGCGGCTCGCGCCGGGACGAGGAGGTCATGTGAATCGATCGATCGGCGAGCTGGCGCGCTTGTTGGACGATGCCGAGGCGGTCGTGCTCACGACACACTCGGGTCCGGACGGCGATGGGCTCGGATGCCTGGTCGCCCTGCGCGAAGCATTGGAAGCGCGCGGCAAACGCGTGCTGGCGCTCCTGCCGGATCCGCTCGGATCGCGCTACCGGTTCCTCGATCCGGAGCAGCGCATGGTGGTGGTGGACGATGCGCAGGAGGATCGCTCCTCCTATGATCTCGCGCTCGTCCTCGACACGCACGATCGCCAGCTGCTGCGCGGAGTGGATCCGTGGATCTCCGATCGGAAGCTCCCGCTCTACTTCCTCGATCATCATCCGATCGCGGAGGGGCCGCGGCCGGAAGTGTACGGAGACATCGACGCGGTCGCGACCGGATGCCTGGTCTACCGCATGCTCAAGGATCATCTCGGCTGGAAGCTCACCAAGGCGGTCGCCGAACCGCTCTACATCTCGCTCAGCTTCGACACCAACTCGTTCAAGTATCTGCGCAACGATCCCGAGGCGCTGCTCATCGCGGCGGATCTGATCGGAGCGGGCGTGGATACCGGTTGGGTCTATCGCTATCTCTTCGCCTCCAATCCGCGGCGCAAGGCGCATGCGCTCGGCTGGATCCTCTCGCACGTCGAGTTCTCCGAAGAGGGCAGGATCGCGATGGTGGCGATTCCGCACCTCCTGGTGGACGAGCTCAAGCTGGATCGGGACGATCTGCGCGACGGGATCACCCACATCCTGGAGATCGAGGGTGTGGAAGTGGCGGCGGCGCTCAAGGAGATGCATCCCGGGTCGATCAAGATCTCGCTGCGCTCGAAGGGGAACTACCACGTGAACCAGGTGGCACGCGAGCTGGGAGGGGGCGGGCACACTCTGGCTGCCGGAGGAGAGATCGACGGCAATCTGGAGGATGCGAGCGAGCGCGTGGAATCGATGCTGCGAACCGTGTTGTCGAACGGAACGGTCTCGCTCAAACGCTGATCAGGGAGATGAAGGCGCTGTCGAACGGAGCGATTTCGCTGGAACGCTGATCAGAGGAGATGAAGGCGCTGAGCGAGAACGAGATCGTCTGATCTACGATTGGAGATGAAGGTGCAGAGCGAGAACGAAAATCGTCTGATCTACGATTGGAACCATCGGTCCGAGACGCAGCCGAAGGCGCGCACGCGTCCGGTGGAGCTCGACGACGAGACCTTGCGCGACGGGCTGCAATCTCCCTCGATCCGCGATCCGGAGATCGACGAGAAGCTCGCCATCCTGCATCTGATGGAGCGGCTCGGAATCGACGCCTGCGACATCGGGCTCCCCGGCTCGAGCCAGCGCGCCTACGAGACGTGTTTGCGCATCGCTCAGGAGATCGGAAGCGCGAAAATGCGAATCCGTCCCAACTGCGCGGTCCGTACGGTCAAGAAGGACGTCGATCCACTCATCGAGATCTCGGGCAAGGTGGGCTATCCGGTCGAGGCGGCCATGTTCATCGGCTCCTCCCCCATCCGCTTCTACGCGGAGGGATGGACGCTCGACAAGGTGCGCGCGATGACCGAAGAGGCGGTGTCGTACGCGGTGCAGAACGGGATTCCGGTCATGTACGTGACCGAGGACACGACCCGCACCGATCCCGACTCGATCCGGGCACTCTTTCAGAGCGCCATTCGCGCGGGCGCCTACCGCATCTGCATCGCGGACACGGTGGGATACAGCACCCCAGCCGGCACGCGCGCCGTGGTGCGATTCGTGCGACAGGTGGTGGAAGAGACGGGCCAGCCGGTGAAGATCGATTGGCATGGGCACTCCGACCGCGGCCTCGCGATCGCGAACGCGCTGGCGGCGATCGAGGAGGGAGTCGACCGCGTGCACGGCACGGCTCTGGGCATCGGGGAGCGCTGCGGCAACACGCAGATGGATCAGCTCCTGGTGAACCTGCGCATGGAGAAGTACCGCACGGACGAGCTGAGCGCGCTCTACGAGTACTGCACCCTGGTCAGCCGCGCGACCGGGCATCCGATCCCGGAGAACTATCCGATGGTGGGGCGCGACGCCTTCCGCACCTCCACGGGAGTGCACGCGGCCGCGATCATCAAGGCGATCGACCGGGGCGTGCCGTGGCTGGCCGATGCGGTCTATTCCTCGATTCCGGCGTCGATGGTGGGGCGCGATCAGGAGATCGAGATCGGGTTCATGTCGGGCGCGTCCAACGTCTCCTACTACTTGCGCAAGCGGGGGCTGGAGGCGGATCCGGAGCTGGTGCAGACGATCCTGAGCAGGGCGAAAGAGAGCCGCGAGATCCTGAAGGAAGAGGAAGTCCTCTCACTGGCGCGCGCCCACGCCGTCAAACGGTGATGCGGCCCTTCGATTCCTTGGCCAGAGCCTTGAGCTTCTTCATGATCAGGCTGCGCTTGATCGGACTGAGGTAGTCCACGAAGAGCTTGCCGTCCAGATGGTCGATCTCGTGCTGGAGGACGCGGGCCCAAATCTCGTGCATCTCCTCCTCGTGCACGGTTCCGTCGAGGTCCTGATAGCGGAGGCGGATCGTCTCCGGCCGAACGATCTCCGCGCGAATCCCCGGCACCGAGAGGCACCCTTCGTCGAACTTCCACTCGCCGGAGGACTCCAAGATCTCGGGATTGACGAACACGCGCGCCGGGCGAATCTCTTCGTCGAACTCGGCATCTGCCACCAGGAGCCGAATCGATCGGCCGACCTGTGGAGCCGCAAGTCCAACACCCTCTTCGACATACATCGTTTCAATCATGTCTTGCGCGAGCTGTCGGACCTCCGCCGTGATCGTTTCGATCGGCGCCGACTTGCGGCGCAGGACCGGATCTCCGTAGACGAGCACTTCGAGGGCCATTTCATCCTCTCCCGGTAAGCGGCCAGTGTGCGATTGTCCAGATGTTGCGACGGCCCGCCGCATCCAGAACGGGCGCAAGCCACTCTCGCTTCGATGCTACCACAGGGCGGGCGATTGTTCCGGCGATCCGAGATCCCGCATCACAGACGCATTGTCGTCTGAATGCCTCGCCGCCCCGAGAAATCGTCCCGGGTCCGCGACTGATAATCGCGTTCGTGTTGGTAGCCTCCGAGCTTAGTGATGCTCGAGGTGGCCGTTGGTCAAAATGCGAAACTGGTCTTCCTTGCGCTGGCGAGCCTTGGGGATCGCCTGCGCGAAGTGCCGCAGCAGCGCCTCCTCGCGCGCCGACTCGCTGCGGAGCTCCAGGAGCACCTGCCGATCCTCCAGGGCCATCGGACAGTGCGCGGCGATCCGGAAGGTGTAGCCCGGTTTCGCCGCGTCGATCGGATCGCCCTCTTCGTCGAGGCCTGGCTCGCTCCCCTCTTCTTGCCGCAGACGGCGCAGCAGCTCGATCAGGAGCGGACCATCGGAGGTCGGCAAGGCCATGGCGACGTCGGCGTACGCGGAGGTGCGCGCCTCGAGATAGCCATCGGCGTGCGCGCGGACCTCGCCGCAGGCGAAGCGCTCTCCACCCTTCGTCAGGA
>CAMPIC010000100.1 GCA_946886185.1 uncultured bacterium | reverse complement strand
ATCGCGAGTCGACTGCCGGATGGAAACGGTACGAGCGTTGGATGGACGAGGCGCATGCGCCGCGAGAGATCGCCAATGCGCTCTGGGTGGAAAGTCCCTTCGCCCATCCCACCGTGATGATGCGCAGAGAGGCGTACGACGCGGCGGGTGGGTATAGAAGCGACGGATTCCCGGAAGACTACGATCTATGGCTGCGGATGAACCGCGCCTCGATCCGCCTGGCCAAGCTTCCTGATCGGCTCTATCGCTGGACCGACCGACCGGACCGCGCGTCGCGGACGCTGCCGGAATACACGACCCAGAGATTCCTCGAGTGCCGCGCGCACCATCTCCGGCGACATCTCGGATCGAGACCGGTCGTGATCTGGGGCGCGGGCCGGGATGGAAAGCGAGCGTCCAAGCAGCTCCTGTCCGAGGGGCTCGCGCTGGACGGGTTCCTCGACATCGACCCGAGAAAGATAGGCAGAACCGTTCGAAATCGTCCGGTATGGTCTGCCTCGGAATGGCTGAGACAGGCGCCCCGACGCGCGTCCGGCGAGGATGCCGGAGCCCGCACGGAGTTGCCCCCTCTGGTCGAGGATCATCCCATCGTGCTGGCCGCGGTGGGAACGGAGGGAGCGCGAGAGCTGATTCGCGAACGGCTCGAGCAACTGGGGTGGATCGAAGGAGAGGATTTCCTGTGTATCGCCTGAGTCTGTCACGATGGAAAGCCGCGCCGCTGTCGGGCCTCCCGACTCTCTTCCTTCTTTTCGTGACCTGTGTGGGATGCGGTCGCGATTCGGATCCGCCGGCGGAGGAGCAGACCACTCATACGGTTGCGGCTACCCGCAACGAAGAATGGTTCCATGACCTGAGGCCGAAGGCAGGGGACGTGCTCGTGCCGCCCCGCATCGGACTTCGCTGGGGATACGTTCCCTCCACGGAGACGGGCGGGTGGCCAGGCGCCGTCGACTCGACGGCGGCTGATTCGCTCCTCGGCGGCTCGTCGCTCCCGGACTCGGCGCGGCGCACGATGGCGCCCACGGGGATCTTCTTCCGGGTGCACGTGGTCGATTCCCTCGACGTGCCGTACATCGAGACCGAGACGAGAGAGACCGACATCCGTGTCACGCTTCCGCCGGAAACGCCTCCGGGCACGTATTCGTGGTGGATCGAGTCGTTCCTGGAGGGGGACACCAACGCTGTGGCCGTGAGCGTTCGCGAGACGTTCCGGATCGAGTGAGGAAGACGCACAAGGCGGGATGCGACGGAGCTGAGCCCCCCGCCGTGGAACCAGCCCGGCGCAGCGGGTACTATCCAAGCCATGTGCGACGCTCGGATTTCATTCCATAGAGACTGACGCAATTCCATAGACAACGCCCGCCGGCGCGCCGACCACCGCGCGGAGCGTGATAGAAACCGGAGCATCCATGAGCCTCCTCTCATCGACCAGAATCCGCCTCCAACTCCTTCCGAAGTGGGGCATTTGGCTCTCCGGGATTGCGCTGATGCTGGCGGCGGCGCAGGCGGCATGGGCCGAGCCGTGGCTCTGCCCGGACTGCCTCGAGGAGGTGATCGACCGGCCGGTGGGTTCCGGCACCTTGGAGTGCCCCGCGTGCAACTCCAGCCATGCGCGCGAGGATCTCTCTTGGATCATCGGATACGGGAACTACCGGACGCGCGACATCGACCTCAATTTCCTGCTCATGCCCACCGACTGCGATCGCTTTCGTGAGGATGGTCTGCAGGCCATGCGGAAGACGGGAGGGACCATCTGGGTGCCCTGGATCGCGGCGCAGTACTACATTCCGCGTCAGCGGATCCTGGTGCTGACCGACGGCACCGAGCTCATGACGGACTATGCCAAGACCAGGGGCGCCCCGTGTCCCGAACCCCCCGCGTTCCTGTTCGAGCTCGCCGATACCATCCGCATCGACGGGCAGCAGCCGCGCGCGACGCAACGGCCTGTCGAGACCGATCTCGCGGAGCTCTTCTTCGTGGCGGCGACTCCGGAGGCTCGCGAGGAGGCTCGAGCTCGCTTCATCGAGGAGGTGGAGGCGGGTAAGCACCCGCGCTTGCCGCGCACCGATCCGCGATTGGCGGGAACGGCGCGCCAACCAGTCATTCCGAAAAGCGGGCAGGTTCCGCAGGCGGAAGCAGAGGTGGAAGTTCGGGTGAGCGACGAATCATCCCAGCTGCTCCGTGTCCATCTCCTTCGCTCGAGCGGGCATTCGGAGATCGACTCCGCGGTGATCCGGGCAGCCCAGGGGAGCGCGTTCATGCCTGCGGGAGAGATGGGAGTGCCGGTTCCCTCGACGCTCGTCCTCCACTACTCGATTCGGGGAGGGGCAGCTACCATCGAGGCGCGTCCCGCCGTGCCGAGCATCTGGGAAGACTGAGTTCCGCCTGGCTCGGGCGATCCGGTCGGTGCACACTCGGCGCATGGCGACTCCGATCGGAATCCTCGTCCAGCGGCGCTTCGGGCATCTTCGCTTCCCGCAGATCTTCGTTCTCACCGCCGCCGTGTTCGTGCTCGACCTGTTCATTCCGGACCTGATTCCGTTCGTCGACGAGATCCTGCTCGGGTTGGCCACGTTGCTGCTCGCATCGTTGCGCCGTCCCACGCGCTCGGTCCAACGATGACGATCCCGTCCGAAGCGAGCGGCGAAGACATCGCGTACGGTTTCTACTTGGACGATTTGCGACGGTCTGGTAGCTTACTGAGATCCAACCAGTTACAGACGGGGCAGGTCTGACTGGCTACCGCAGGGAAGCGGTGGAAGGAACCTCGAAATGCGCAACTCTCGGTATGGACGCTCGCGTGCGCGTGTCCCTCGTTTGCTCTCGTTCCTGCTTCGACATGGAGCCTTCGTCGCGGTGCTCGCGCTCGTCATCGGTGTGGTCATCGGTGCGAGCAGCGGATGCGGAAACGGTGTGGCTACGGTCGCCGCGGAGGAAGTCGACCACACTCCGCTCCTTCAATTCGTCGGGCGGCCGCTCGAAATCGAAGATCTGGACTGTGTCTCAGCGATCGTGATCGAGCCGGAAACCAACACCATCCTCTTCGAGAAGAACGCTCAGGAACGGAGACCGCCGGCGAGCATCGTCAAGATGATGGTCGAGCTGGTTGTCATGCACGAAGTCGAGTCGGGACGGATCTCCCTCGCGGATTCGGTCAGGACCAGCGCCTGGGCAAGCCGGATCGGAGGCTCCCAGGTATATCTCGCCGAGGGGGAGACGTATCCGCTCGAGGAATTGATGAAGACGATCGCGATCGCATCGGCGAACGATGCCTGCGTCGCGGTCGCGGAGCAGATCGCCGGGTCTACCGATGGTTTCGTCGCGATGATGAATCACGAGGCGGAGGCGCTCGGGCTGACGAACACGCGGTATGAGAACGTTCACGGTCTCGATGACGATCCGACGACCGCGAACCGCACCACCGCGCAGGACATCGCGCAACTCGGTCGCGCCTTGCTCCGCTTCCCCGAGGTCCTCACCTGGAGCTCGACCCCTCGCGCCCTCTTCCGCGATGGCAACTTCATCCTGGAGAACACCAACAAACTCCTTGGCGACTTCCCGGGATTGGACGGCCTCAAGACCGGATATACGCATCAGGCGGGATTCTGCCTCTGCGCCACCGCACAGAGAGATGAGCTGCGGTTTCTTTCCGTCGTCCTGGGTTGTGAGAGCAACCGCGATCGCTTCCGCACGAGCAAGGAGGTGCTGGGCCGCGCGTTCGGGTCCTACGTGCGGTACCCGGTCTGCTCCGAAGGAGACGAGCTGGGACGCCTCGCGGTCGTGGCGGGCAAGGAAGACTCCGTTTCCGTGCGCGCTCCCAAAGACTTCACGCTCATCGTTTCCCGTCCCGACGACCGCTACCTGGAGACGCGTTTGGTGCCGGCGGCAGAGGAAATCGTCGCACCGCTGCGCGAGGGGCAGATCGTGGGCACTCTGCAGGTTAAAAAGGGAGACGAGGTCCTGGCGGAAATGCCGGTGGTCGCCGCCGAGCCGGTCGATGGAGGCGGGATCGCGAGCTGGGTGCGACGTCGCATCGATCTCTGATCGCGGAGAACGCGCGTATGTCGGAAACGCGATCCGCCACTCGGCTGCACGCTCTCGGAACGAGCATCTTCGCGGAGATGACGCTGCTTGCGGAGCGCCACCAGGCGGTCAACCTCTCGCAGGGGTTCCCCGACTTTTCCGGTCCCGACTTCCTCAAAGAAGCCGCGATGCGCGCGATCCAGAGCGATCACAATCAATACGCGCGCTCGCGCGGCGAGCGGCCGCTCGTGGAGGCGATCGCACGGTCGATTCACTCGCGCACCGGTCTTGCCTATGATCCCATGACCGAGATCACGGTGTTCGCCGGCGCGACCGAGGCGCTCCACTGCGCCTTCCTTTCCTTCTGCAATCCGGGCGACGAAGTGGTGATGCTCGAGCCTTACTACGATTCCTATCGCGCCGGAGCCACGATCGCCGGAGCCGTTCCACGCTTCGTCCCGCTGCGATCGCCGGAGTTCAGGTGGGACCGGACCGAGCTCGCGGCGGCATTCTCCCCGCGCACGCGGCTCTTTCTGCTCAACACTCCCCACAATCCTTCCGGTCGGGTCCTCACACGCGAAGAACTGGAGGAGGTCGCCGCGCTGTGCCACGAGCACGATGTGCTGTGCGTCGCCGACGAGGTCTACGACCGGCTGGTGTATGACGGCGCGCATCTCTCCATCGCCACTCTTCCCGGCATGCGCGAGCGAACCATCGTGATCAACTCGACCGGCAAGACCTTCTCGCTCACCGGCTGGAAGATCGGATATGCGGCGGCGCCGGCCGCTCTCTCCTCGGCGCTCGCGATGTCGCACCAGTTCGTCACCTTCGCGGTCGCGACGCCCTTCCAGCACGCCATGGCGGAAGCGATGAATGCGCCCCAGAGCTACTTCGACGATCTTCTCGCGGGATACCGCCATCGCCGGGACTTGCTGGTGAGCGGACTGGACCGGTGTGGATTCGGAGTGATCGCGCCGGAGGGCACCTACTTCGCGCTCGCCGACATTCGGCCGCTCGGATTCGACGACGATGTGATCTTTTGCCGGCATCTGGTGGAACGCATCGGAGTCGCGGCGATTCCGCCGACTGCGTTCTACGAACACCGGGAGTTGGGACGCCACCTGGTGCGGTTCGCATTCTGCAAGAGAGAAGAAACGATTGCCGCGGCTCTCGAGCGGCTCGAACGCCTCCGCGGCTGACCCGCACGGCCCGCATGCCTCCGCGGCTGACGCGCCGGCCCGCATGCCTCCGCGGCTGATGCGCCCGGCTCGAATCCGTCCGCGGCTGACCTGCAGGGAGGCGGCGCTGCTCGACTCGACGATGGACCCATCCTGGCTCGTTGAGCGCCTCTGCGCCCCGACCCGGATCTGATACTGTCTGGGGATGGAGGAATCGCGGCTGGTCCTGGCCTCGACATCACCCTATCGGCGCGATCTGTTGGCGCGCCTGCGGATTCCTTTCGAATGCGCGCGCCCGGAGTTCGCGGAAGCCGCTCCCACGGAAGGCTCCTTCGAGGAGGCTCGCGAGCTGGCCCGAAGCAATGCTCGTGGAAAGGCCGCATCGCTCTGTGAGGGATTCCCCGGAAGCCTCATCCTCGGCTCCGATCAGGTCTGCGAATCCGATGGACGGATCCTCCACAAGGCTGGCACCAAGGAACGGGCCATCGAACAGCTCTGGTGGCTGGCGGGGCGCGAACATCGGCTCCACACCGCGGTCGCTCTGATCGATTCCAGGACCGGCGAGATCGAAACCGAGATCGAGGTGACTCACCTCCGGATTCGCGATCTCTCCGCCGAACGCATCGCGTATTACGTCGAAACGGAGCTTCCACTCGACTCGGCCGGAAGCTACTACTCCGAGGGCCTGGGCATCGCCCTTTTCGAATACTCGAGAGGCGACGATCCGACCGCGATCATCGGCTTGCCCTTGACCAAGGTATGCCGATTGCTGGAACGGCGCGGACTCGGACCGTTGGACGGTCACGGAGGCGCATGATGAACGGACTCGCTCCACGGTGAGCAAGATCTTCGAGCGGAAGGGCCCGGTTCCCGCCGACCGCGCGCGGTGCGCCCAGCTCCTGCCTTCCGTTTCCCGGACGTTCGCGATCACCATCCGCGTCCTGCCCGGATCCCTGCGCGACGCCGTTACCATCGCCTATCTGCTCTGCCGCATTGCCGACGTGTTCGAGGACTCCAATCGGATCGATCCGCGGACGCGCAAGGGCAAGCTGCTCTCCATGGCCGAGGCGTTCGCAGCCATCACCGATCGGTCCGACGACGCCGAAGGAGATGGGCACGAGCGCGACCGCCGAGCCCGGGAACGGCTTCTTTCGTGTCTGGACGATTGCGATGCCTGGCCGGATATGGACGAAGCCAGTCGAGCCCTCCTCGAGTCCGGTGAAGCGGTCGTGCGCGCCTTCCACTCGCTGCCTCCGATCACGCGCGGGATCATCGCGCACTGGGTGGAAGCAATGGCTCGGGGTATGGCCGGATTCGTGGAGAGGGAGCTCGAGCCGCAGTCAGCCGACGGGTTGCTCTTCAAGCTCCACACCTGGGAAGAGATGCGCTCCTACGCATATTGCGTGGCGGGAACGGTGGGCTATCTCCTGACCGAGCTGTTCACACACGACCTTCGCCTGGGAGATACGCAGAAGACCGCACGCCTCCGCGATCTGGCCGGGTCCTTCGGGTTGGGTTTGCAACTGACCAACATCCTCCAGGATCTGTCGGAGGATCGAGTCCGGGGTTGGAGTTACATCCCCGAAGAGCTCGCCACGCGGCACGGCACCACGATCGCGCGGCTGCAGCAGGAAAGCGACCGCGCCGCCGCGCTGCGCGTCATAGCCGATCTGATCGAGGAAGCTGCGGCGCACCTGGATGCAGCCATGGAGTTCACGCTCCTGATCCCGCGCCATGCTCCGAGGATCCGGCTCTTTTGTCTCTGGCCGATTTTTTTCGCCCGCCGCACTCTGGTCAAGCTCTGGGGAGAGCCGGCGGTGCTGGACGGTGGAGAGAAAGTGCGCATCTCGCGCAGCGAAGTCCGCAGCCTGATGCGCCAGACGATCTCTGGATGTCTCTCGGATCGGCGGCTGCTTCAACTGTACGAGAACGAGCGAGGGAGATTGCGGGAGCGGATGGCGGTGCGTCCGGTCTGAATCGGCGCGACCACCGCTCCAGGAAAGTGAGACCTCTTGATTCTGCAGGAGAATGGATGACGGACAACAACTCTTGGGCGCGCTGCACCATCTGCGGGCGCGCCATCAGCCACGGCAAAGCGTACTATCTGTGCTCCGTTACGACCTGCAACCGGAAGCGGACGACCTATCGGTTCTGTTCTCCGGATTGCTGGGATGCGCACGTCGCGGACAAGAACCATCGCAACGCGGAGTGCATCGAGGAATCCGCGCCGGCTCGCTGAACCGGCGCTATTGTTCCAGCTCCTCCAGCTCTTCGAGAGAGCGGGGCCAATCGTCCTTCAGGAGCCGGGAGAGCGATCGGTCCGCGAGCAGCCGGCCCTCGGTCTGGCATCGCGCGCAATAGTTGGTCTCGTTGTCGGCGTAGGCGATCCTCTGGACCGGCGAGCCGCAGACCGGACATGGCTGGCGGTAACGGCCGTGCACGGCCATTCCCTCTCGAAACGCGGTTACCTTCTCCGGAAACCCGCTCCCTACTTCCTCGCGCAGCCGCTCAGTCCACATCTCGAGAACGGATCGCGTGGAGTGGTAGAGGCGGGCGATTTCCTCGTCGGTGGCCCGCTGTGAGAGCTGGATCGGAGAAAGACGCGCGTGGTGGAGGATCTCGTCCGAGTATGCGTTTCCGATGCCGCTGAAAAGCCGAGGATCGGTCAACGTCCGTTTCAAGGTGTGATTCTCCCGGCGCACTGCCGCCGCGAACTCCTCGAGACCCGCCTCCATCACTTCCAGACCTCCGCGGTGGATGGAAGCCAGCGCCGCCTCTCCGTGCACCAGCGTCAAGGAGGCCCGCTTCTTGGTCCCCGCCTCGGTCAGCAGGAGGGTGCCGGTGGGAAAGTCGAAGGCGGCGAGGCCGAGCTTCTTCGGGATCACCGTGCCCTGCGGGCGCCAGCGGAGGCGGCCCGCGATCATCAGGTGGATCACGAGGAAGTTCCCGCCTTCCACGGCCAGCACCAGGCGCTTTCCGATCCGGCGCAGGCCGATCACGCGCTTTCCTTCCACCGCTTCGATCGGAGGCTCGACGCTGCGCAGCACGAACGGGCTGCCGATCCGCACCTTCTCCAGCGGTTGCTGCAGGATGCGGGGAGCGAGGC
>CAMPIC010000099.1 GCA_946886185.1 uncultured bacterium | reverse complement strand
CATTCGCGCCGTCGCGCGCGGACCGTCCGGAATGTTGACCGCGTCGACTCCGGCGGCCTGGAGGGTGCGGATCCGTTCGAGCACACGCGTGGGATCCGCGCCTTTGGGAGGCGGCATCTCCACACTCGTGACGAACTTCCCCTCGGCGAGCCGAGCCGCCAAGCGGCTGCGCTCCGGAAGCGGAACGATCCGCACGGGGGAGGTCTCCGTTTCCTCGCGCGAGGGGGGATCGACCACTTCGATCCGCCCCGGATGGAGCGCTCGGATGGAATCGCGCATCGAGCGGATGTGATCCGGAGTCGTGCCGCAGCAGCCTCCGAGGAGGCGCACGTTCCACCCTTTGAGGAACCGGCGCGCGTAGGTCGCCATGTATTCCGGAGAACAGAAGTAGATGTAGCGCCCTTCCACGTACTCGGGCGAACCGGCGTTGGGCAGCGCGGAAAGGAGAAGCTTGGGATCGGCGCTGCGCATTTCCTCGATCACTTCGAGCATCGCGCGCGGTCCGGTCGAGCAGTTGCACCCGACTACGTGCGCGCCCTGATCGCGCATCCAGAGCGCGAGCGGCCCAGGGAGATCCCCTTCGACGGTCCGCCCGTCTTCGCCGAAGGTCATCTGCGCCACGATCGGAATGTCGGGATGCGCGCGGGCCGCGTGGAGGGCGGCCGCCATTTCGTCTCGACGGGAGATCGTCTCGATCACGAAGACGTCCACGCCCCCTTCCGCGAGGGCGCCGATCTGCTCGGCGTAGATGTCCTCCAGCTCGAGCGTGCCCAGACGATGCGGCTGCCGCGGATGCCCGATCGGTCCGATCGCCCCGGCCACGAACGCGTCGCGCTGCGATTCTTCCACCGCACGCCGCGCCAGCGCGACGCCCGATCGGTTGATCTCGCGCGTCTGCGATTCGAGACCGTGCGGCGCGAGCTTGAAGCGGTTCGCGCCGAAGGTGTTGGTCTCGATCAGGTCGGCGCCCGCCTTCAGATAATCGCGATGCACCTCCAGGATCAGATCCGGTTGGGAGACGTTGAGCTCATCGAAACAGCGGTTGACGTAGATTCCGCGCCCGTAGAGCACCGTACCCATGGCGCCGTCGGCCAGCACGACGGTGTCGCGGATCCGCTCGAGGAATCGATATGTCATCAGGGGGCTCCCGGGCGACGGTCCTGTGCGCCTCTGCGGATGGAGGCTACGAGTCGCGCGGAGGGGGGGTCAAGCGGGACGCGTCGACCAGCGCGTAGAAAACGTCGAGCGAGAGCGGAGCGGGATCGTGGAACGAGCGGGAGCGCTCCCCGCTCGCTCTCGGTGCACGAGATCCGACTTCACATCTCCGGCTTGTCGTCCACCCAGATCCGGATGTCCGAGCCTTCATCGGTTCCGGTCACAAGGATGGCATGACCGTGTTCGCGCAGTGCCTGCAGCCCCGCGACGAGGTCGAGCTCGTCTCCCTCTCCGGCCAGCATGGCGTCGACCACTTCCATCGGGAGCTGCATGTCGATGCGATCCTCCTCGCGCCCTTCGTGCTCGCGAATGCGCACCTTGAGGATTCCGTCATCCTTCGCCACGTTGATCGATTGGCGGCGATTCTCCACCGAGACGAACTCTCCGTCCTCGGCGCTCTTGACCGCGTTCCACATCTTGCGGAGCTCCGCGGCGTTTAGATCGGTGTCGTTGATCTGGATGCGCCCGTGTCCGAACTCGTCGGTCTCGATCATCGGAAGCATGCTTTCGATCATCTCGATGGGGAGATTGAGGCGGACGCGGTCTCCATCCGGATCGTCGCTGTCGATCCGGACGTGCAACCAGGCTTGATCGCCGGCCATTGCCGAACCGGATACGACCAACGCGGTGAGGACGCTGAACAGAAGGGATCGGATCATGGTGCACCTCCTGGAGGACTCTGAATGACGGTGGGATCGCATCGAGATCCACCTGACCTGGTCCGCGTCTCCCCCGTGGCCTTCTTGCTTCCATGGGATCGAGCCGACAACCGTTCTCTACGCGCGGAGGGGCGCCGGGTTGCCGGAAAAGCGCGGCGGCTCGTCGATCCGCCGGAAGAGCAGGATCGATTCGACATGGGAAGTGTGGGGAAACTGGTCGATGATCTGGAGCACCTCGGGCAGATATCCCGCCTGCTGCAGCCCGGCCGCGTCGCGCGCCAGCGTCGCGGGATTGCACGACACATAGACGATCCAGCGCGGCGCGAGCTCCGGAAGACGCGCCAGGGCGCGAGGATGGAGACCGGCGCGGGGAGGGTCGACCAGGACCACTTCGTGCGGCTCGGTCTGAGTCCTGATCCACTCCTCGACGTCGGCCGCGAGGAACTGGACGTGCTCCAGGCCGTTCCGGACGGCGTTGCGGCGCGCGTCGTCGATCGCCTCTTCCACCTGATCCACGCCGAGGACCCGCTCGAACCGGCTGGCCAGGGCCAGCCCCAAGGTGCCGGCTCCGCAATACAGATCGAGCAGGCTCTTTCCCTCCAACCGCTGGACGATTTCGCGGAGCGTCGCCACGAGGCACTCCGCCGCGCGTGTGTTGGTCTGGAAGAAGGAGAGAGCATGGAGCTCGAACTCCAGATCGAGGAGGCGCTCGCGCAGGTGCGGCCGGCCGAAGAGAACGGCGGCCACCTCGCCGCGCGCGATCGTGGCGCGGGTCCGGTTCACCAGGTGCACCACGCCGGTCAGGCCCGGAATCTGCTCCGCGAGCTCAGGACCGAGCTTCGCGAGGCGCGGATCTTCATGGCGGGTCACCAGCGCGACCAGCAGATCGCCGGTGTTCTGCCCCTCGCGCACGATCAGATGCCGGAGGAGCCCCTCGTCGTCACGAGAGCGATAGGCGCTCAGCCCTTCCCGGCGCGCGAACGCGCGGGCGATGTGGAGCGCCTGGACGGCGCGCGGTCCGGGGAGGATGCACTCCTCGAGGTCGAAAACCGCGTCGTACCGGCCTGGCGCGTGCAATCCGAGCGCGGGGGAGAGGGGGGCATCGGGAGGTCCATCCGGTTCCCATGCGCGCACTGCGAACGTGAACTCCATCTTGTTGCGATACGCCTCCTGCGACGGAGAGGCGAGCGGAGGCGACAGCTCCGGCACCACGCATCCTCCGATCCTCTGGAGGCAGTCGCGCACGTGCGTCGCTTTGGCGAGGAGCTGGGCGGAGTCTGCGAGCATCTGCGTGGAGCAGCCTCCGCAATAGCCCAGGTGCGGGCAGCGAGGCGCTCTTCGATCGGGGGACGGTTCGAGCACGCGCAGGAGCCGCGCGCGGTCGAAGCGGCGGCGCGCGGAGACGATCTCCGCCTCGACGCGCTCTCCCGGCAGTGCTCCGGGCACGAACAGGACTTTTCCATCGTGACGGGCGACGCCAGCGCCCTCGGAGCTCAATCCCTCGATGCGCAAGGACACCACGATGGGTGCCGGACGCGGACGGCGCCGCGTCCGATCGCGAGGTGGCGGCTCGTTCTCAGAGTCGGGGAACATCCGATCAGCGTAGCATCCACGGCTCGACGCGGGGCTGCGTAATTGACGCAAACGATCGAGATAGTTAGCATTTAGCCGGATGACCCGATCTCGCTCCCCGCTGCTCGGAGATGGCTCGCCTCGATCGGGATCCCCACGCGCAAAGGAACTGTCACGGTGTCAGGCAAACGTTGGATCCTTCCGGAAGCATCGCATCCTCCCGATTGGGAAGTGATTCGCAAAGACTGGGGCATCCCGAGCCCCATCTTGTGCGCGCTCTGGAACCGCGGATTGCGCACGGCCACCCAGGTGGAACGGTTCCTCAAGCCGCGCGTCGAGGATCTGCACGACCCCTTTCTCCTGCGCGACTGTGATCGCGCGGTCGCGCGCGTCCATACCGCGCTGACCCGGCGCGAGCCGATCCTGGTCTTCGGCGATTACGACGTTGACGGAATCTCCGCGGCGACCTTGTGGACGCGCGTCCTACGCCACCTGGGAGGCGAGGTCACTCCTCTGGTTCCCAATCGAATGGAAGACGGCTATGGGCTCAGCCGACGCGCGGTCGAACGCGCGGAATCGATCGGCGCCGGGTTGCTCGTGGCGAACGATTGCGGCACCACCGCGCACGATGCGATCGCGTTCGCGAACGAGCGCGGCGTCGATGTGTTGGTCTGCGATCACAACATGCCGGAGGCGACACTGCCCGCCGCGCACGCGCTGGTGAATCCGCGGCGCGCGGACGACAGCTATCCGTTCCCCGACATGGCGGCGGTGGGGGTCGCGTTCAAGATCCTCCAGGGGCTGGTCAGCCGGCACTACGGGCCGGAAGAGTGGAAGTACCTGCTCGGGCAGCTGGACCTCGTAACCTTGGGAACGGTCGCCGATGTCGTGCCGCTGGTGGGGGAGAACCGCATCTTCACCCACTTCGGAATGAAAGTGCTGCGCGTGCGCCGGCGCCCCGCCTTCCAGGCCCTGGTCGAACAGGCGCGTCTCACCGACCGCTTCCTCGAAGCGAGCCATCTCGCCTTTTCGCTCGTGCCGCGGATCAATGCCGCCGGTCGTCTGGGCACCCCCGAAACCGCGTTGGGACTCCTCCTGGAAGACGAAATCGATGCCGCCCGCAAGCTCGCGGGACGCCTCGAGGACGATAATTCCGCTCGAAAGGGCTTGAATGAACGAGTTCAAGCGGACGCATTTCAATGGCTTGCGGAGTATCCGCCAGGACCGTGCGACGCGATCGTGCTCGGCTCGGCGGAGTGGCATCCCGGCGTCCTGGGGATCGCCGCTTCCCGGCTCGCCGCCCGCTATCGCGTTCCTGTTTTTCTGGTTTCGCTGCAAGGAGAGGTGGCCCGCGGCTCCGCGCGCACACCGGTCTCGGTCGATCTGCTCTCCCTGCTCGACGCCGCGAGCGAGCACCTGGCCGGATTCGGGGGCCATCGCCAGGCGGCCGGATTCTCCCTCGATCCCGGGCGGTTCTCACTCTTCCAGACCGCGCTGCTCTCCGCCTGCCGCCAGAAACTGCAGGCTCCCGAGGAGCCGTGCCTCGATCTCGACGGCGCTCTCGATCCTTCCCAGTGCAGCGTGGAGCTGGCCCGCTGGATCGAGCGCATGGGACCCTTCGGGGAAGGCAACCGCGAGCCGATCTATAGCGGGAGCGGGCTCTGCCGGAGCCCCCGAGTCCTGAGGGATCGGCATCTAAAGTTCGAGGTCGTGAGCGAGGGAACGCGCGTGGAGTGCATCGGATTCGGACTGGGAGAGCTCGCATCCGAGATCCCCGCGGGAGGCGGCAGCTTCCATCTCGCCTTCACTCCGACCCTCAACCGGTATCGCGGCCAGGAACGAGTGCAGCTCAAGCTGAGAGAGATCGACTTTGTCTAGCACGACCGAACTTCTTGGACACCTCGAGGCAGAGCTCCGGAAAGCCCTCGAGCAGAACCTCGCCCCCGCAGGGGCCGAGGAGGTCTGGCGTGCCCTGGAGTTCGCTCGCACGGCGCACGCGGGGCAGACCCGCAAGAGCGGCGAGCCGTACCTGACCCATCCGATTTCGGTGGCGACCATCCTGCTGGATCTCCTGGGGCGGCACGCCGACCCCGGCATCCTGCAAGCGGCGCTCCTCCATGACGCCATCGAAGACAATGACGCGATCGACTTCAAGACCGTGGCGCGCGAGTTCGGCGACGACGTGGCGCACCTGGTCGATGGCGTGACCAAGATCGGCGGAATCCCGTTTCGCAGCCGGGAAGCGGAGCAGTCGGAAAACTTCCGCAAGATGCTCCTCTCCATGGCCCGCGACATCCGGGTCATTCTGATCAAGCTCGCCGATCGCCTGCACAACATGCGCACCCTCGACGCGATGAAAGAAGATCGGCGCAAGGAGATCGCGCGGGAGACGCAGGAGATCTACGCCCCGCTGGCGCACCGGCTCGGGATCGCCAAGTTCCGCTGGGAGCTGGAGGATCTCGCTTTCAAGCACATGGAACCGGAGTCCTACAAGCAGGTCTCGGAGCTGGTCGCGACCAAGCGTGAAGTGCGGGAGAAGGCGATCGAAGAGCTGCGCGAGCCGCTGGTTCGCAGGCTGACGGCCGACGGCATCGCGGCGGAAGTGACCGGCCGTCCCAAGAGCTTCTTCTCGATCTGGCAGAAGATGGAACGGAGCCCGGGCGGGTTCAATCAAATCTTCGACCTGCTCGGACTGCGCGTCCTGACCGACGGGCGCGGCGATTGCTATCGCGTGCTCGGCGTGGTGCACGATCTGTTCGTGCCGGTGCAGGACCGCTTCAAGGACTACGTCGCGACGCCCAAGAGCAACATGTACCAGTCGCTCCACACCACCGTAGTGGGACCGAACCACCGGATGGTGGAGATCCAGATCCGCACCAAGCAGATGCATCGCACCGCCGAGCTCGGGATCGCTGCGCACTATCGCTACAAGGAAGGCGGCAAGCACGACGCCGAGTTCGATTCCAAGCTCGGAGAAATGCTGGTCCAGCGCACCACCGAGTGGCACGAGGATGCGGAAGATCCGGCGGAGTTCATGGAGTTCCTCCGGATCTCGCTCTATCAGGACGACGTGTTCATCTTCACGCCGCGCGGAGAGCTCAAGCAGCTTCCGCGCGGATCGACTCCGATCGACTTCGCCTATCTCGTGCACACCGCGGTGGGGCATCACTGTGTGGGCGCGCGGGTCAACGGCCGGCTCGTCGCGCTCAAGCACCCGCTCCGGAGCGGCGACACGGTCGAGATCCTGACCTCGCCGTCCGCGACTCCCAGCGAGGGATGGCTCTCCTACGCGGTTTCGAATCGGGCACGCGGCAAGATCCGGCACTGGATCAAGACGCAGCGACTCACCGAGTCGATCGCGTTGGGACGCGAGATGCTGCAGCGCGAGCTCAAGAAGCGCCGCAAGAAGATGCCGGAGGAGAACGAGCTTCTGGAGGTGGCCCAGTCGTTCGGACTGGCCGACGTCCCGTTGCTCTTCGCCAAGCTCGGCGAGCAGATCCTCTCGGTGCAGAATGTGACTAACCGGATCTATCCCGAACAGTCGGCGCCCAAGTCGAAAACCGCGGTGGACCGGCTCCGTTCGCTCGCGCAGGCACCGGTGCGCGGCGTGCGCATCCAGGATATTTCTTCCCTCCTGATTCGAATGGCGCAATGCTGTCATCCGGTCCCCGGCGATCGCGTCGTCGGCGTGATCACGCGCGGGCGCGGCGTCTCGGTGCATCTCCAGGACTGTCCCAACGTGTTGGGCGGGCAGATCGAGGCGGATCGATTGATGGAGCTCACCTGGGACGTCGATCGCGACAAGCTCTTTTCGGTTCGTCTTGCGATCTATGGAAGCGATCGCGAGAACATGCTGGCGGACGTGGCGCGCGCCATTTCCAAGACACGGACGAACATCAGACAGGGATTCATGGACTCGGACGACTCGCAGGCGGTGGGAGACTTTCTTCTGGAGGTGCGCAACCTCGCTCATCTGGGCAAGGTGATGCGCGCGATCAAGGGAGTGAAGGGAGTGACCCGCGTGGATCGCAAGCAGGTCTCCGAAGAGATCTCCGGAGAGGAGACCGCATGACGGCACCGATGCAACACAACCGCGATGGAGCGGTCGGATCAGGTCCTCTGGTCGAATCAGGCCCGCTGGTCGGATCAGGCCCTATGCATGCTTGGCTCCGAGCTATCGGAGCCTCGATTCTGGCGGCCGCCTTCTGTTGGAACGGCGCGTCCGAGGCACAGGCGGCGGGACTGCAGTTGGGCGCCCGCTTCGGATACGCCGATCTGGAAGGCAGTCCTTTCGAGGGAGCCGATTCCTTCGGCGGAACGGAGATCATCGGCCTCCAGGTCCTCCTTCCGATCGCGCCGCGCATCACGCTGAGCGTGGAGGGAGAGGGCTCGAGCGAGGACATCGACTTCGAAGCTCCCGGCGACACCGCCGGCGAGCTGGAAGAAGGCACCCTCGACTGGAGCGATCTCGCGCTCTACGGCTCGCTCCGCCTGGGACTGCTTCCGGTGGGCGGTCCGCTGGACTTTTACGTGGGGGGCGGCGCGGGTGTGCACTTCTCCGAGCTCACCTTCGAGAACGTTTCGGAAGCGGTTTCCGATGCGTTGGAGGAGGAGGTCGGGACCGAGGACTCGAGTCTGGAGTGGCACGGTCTCGCCGGGGCCTCGGTGGGATTGGGAGGACTCTTCGCCGTCTTCGCGGAAGGCCGCTACCGCGACATCGGCGGCGACTACGATCGCGACGGTTGGGCCGTCTATGCCGGCCTCAATCTCGTGCTCGACTGAACCGATGCGTGGGACGTCGAAGAGAAGCGGGCGGTCCGCGTCTGCTGCGCTTCGGATGGACCATCTTCCTTCATGATCGCGGTGGTGCAGCGCGTGACCCGGGCTTCCGTGCGCGTCG
>CAMPIC010000098.1 GCA_946886185.1 uncultured bacterium | reverse complement strand
GCACCACATCGTAGAAATCACCGGCGGTTTCCAGACAGGGCAGGAGCCGCGCCGCCGGCGGGCTTCTTCTCCACATCATCAGCGCTCGAGACGGTCACGGAGAGCGCTCCGAACCCGATCCGATCTCCGATGCGGAGCGGGACAGGGTCGGAGTTCGCCGCCAGCGCGGTGCCGTTCACCGTGGTGCCGTTTCGACTCCCCAGATCGCGAATCGATGCGCCGTTCACATCGACCTGAATCTCCGCATGCCTGCGCGAGACCGATTCGTCCTGCAGCCAGACATCGCTGCTCGGATCTCGGCCAATGCGGGTCGTGCCGGGGCCGACGCTCCATCGAACCTCGCGAGAGTCGAGCACGTACGTGAGCAGGTAGTTCATGAGAAGGGCCGGCTCAGGGGCTGGAGCTGAGCGGAGATTCCTTTCCCCAGCGCTTTAGCCGCTCTCGGACATGCTCTGCCCACTCGCTCGCCGGATCCTCTTCGAGATACGCCTGCCAGTGAACTGCGGCCTCTCCGTCGCGGCCCAGGTGGTGCAGCACTTCCGCGAGATTGTAATGGGCGTCGGCGTACCGCGGGTCGACTGCGAGCGCCTTGCGGAGGGCGCGGACCGCTTCTTCCGGGCGGTCGATATCGAAGAGCGCGTTGGCCAGATTGTTCCAAGACTCGATGAACGCGGGCTCCTGCTCCACCGCCTGGAGGAAGCGCTGCACCGACTCCTCTTTGCGGCCGAGCTGGTAGAGGACGTTGCCGAGATTGAACGCGAGCTCCGCGGAGGGCCCGTCGATCGCGAGCGCTTTCTGATAAGCCGCGGCGGCATCCTCCAGCCAACCCGATTCTTCGAAAGAGAGAGCGGCGTCGAACCAGCTTCCGCCGAACGGCGAGGTCGGCTCCGGCACTTTCGAACGGCCTTCCGCGCGATCCGTCCGCTTCGAATCGAGGGTGCTCGCCTGCCCGCTCGGGAAGCGCACCACATTGAGCGGCTGGGCTTCCTGAGACTTCTCGATCGTTTCGGCAGCCGCATTGGAGGCGTGGAACTGGATCTGGAGCTGGCCGCGCGAGTCGGCCAGGGAGCCGTCCTCGAGCCTGACCATGAGCTGCCCGTCGCGTTCCATCACGCCGAGCTGCACGAGCGACTTGCCCACTCCGGGATACCACGCTTCCATCTCGCGGAGATTCCCCCGGATGCGGGACACCGGCACGCCCGAGCGAACCAGATCGAGGAGGAACTTCGCGCTCGCGACCTGCGCGTAGTCGAAATAGTGGAGTCGATGGACCACTTTGACGGGGCGAATCAGCCCTCTCCGCACCCAGGAAGCGATCTCGCGATCGGGAACTTTGAGGATCCTGCCGAGCTGCTGCGTCGTGTACAGCCGGAGCAGCTCTTCCAGTCCGAGCAGCGCGAGGAACTGCGTCTCGGAAAGGATCCCGATGGCCGCGCCCGATTCGCGCAAGGCTCGCGCGGTCGAAAGGCTCGCGCTCGGATGCCCCTCCTCGGTGAGGAGCCGGCTCGCCTCTCCCACCACCAGGTAGTCGGTTTCGTCGACGGGTGCACGATCGTGGAACGCTCCCACCATCTCCAGGAAGGTGAGCGCCTGTTCCCGGTTCATGGAGGCGAGACGCCCGGTGAACGCGACCCGGCGTCCGAAGAGGGGACCGTCCTGGGCTGGACTCTGTGTCATGTCAGGCAGTCGAACTCCCTCGCGCGTCCATCCGACACCGCAGCGCCGCGGCAGCATGGAACGTGCCGCGACCGAATCAATGTACTTCCGGCCTTGGGTCCGAGCAAGGAGGGCTCGGACTGCCACATGCCCGGCCCACGCGCACTTCGTTGAGATCTCCCGACGAGAGACCAAGATGAAGCAGTAGCGGCGGCCGGTCTTGATGACTCGTACACTTGGCGGGAAGCGCCGCGGCACATCGAAAGTGCGGCGTAAAGGAGGTGTTCCCCGATGACCTCTGCCTCGAACCTCGTGGCGTACAACGCCTGGGCGGCGTTTCGGTTGATCGACGCTTTGGAGAAGGCGGCGACGGCGCCGGACCGGGCTCGTTCGCTCCTCGGACATATCGTCGCGGCCGAGCATGTCTGGCATCGGCGCGTGCAGGGCGTGTCCACCGAGCTTCCGTTCTGGCCGGACCTCGGCCTCCCCGAGCTGCGTGCGCTCGCCCAGTCGAATCGGTCCGATTGGGAGCGCGTGATCGTAGAAGATGATCTCGGGCGTGTCGTTTCCTACCGGAACAGCCAGGGGATCGCGTACCAGACCGCGATTCACGACATCCTGACTCATCTGGTGGGCCACGGCGCGTATCACCGTGGACAGATCACCGAGTCGATGCGCGACGCCGGGCTCGAGCTGGTGAACACCGACTTCATCGTCTTCACCCGCCAGTAGCGTACGCGGGACTCAACAAAGCGGGCGCATCCGCAACGGACGCGCCCCACTCGGTTGGTTCGATCTCCGCACCGCCAAATCGCGGCAAAGCTGTGACGCGAACGAGATCCAGGGAAGACGTAGAGGCGCTCCCGTCCGGAAATCAACAGGACCCGATCGCTACGGTCGGCCGACCACCTGGATGAAGAACGCGTTGTCGATGAACGCCCAGCTCGTGCCCTGGTCGTACTTGACGCGGACCGCGCAGCCGGTCGGACCGAGGTTGCCGATCGTGGCAAGGACCGGGTCGTTGGAGGTTTGCGCCGTCACGATCGGACACGTTGCGTTGTTCAACGGCGTCTCGTAGTAGACGCTGTAGGCGCCGACGCCGGTGCGCTGCACGCGATCGACTCCGAAGCTCTCGAGGATGACGCCGTCTCCGCGAACATGAGCCCAGGCGTAGACCACATTGTCCCGATAGACGCCTCCGGGCAGCGGCGCTGTGAACTCGTTGAGTGCCGAAGTCGCCTGGTAGGTTTGGGCATCGACGTCGCCCGCGACGCTGAGCTCGTTCGTCGGGGACTCGGTGCCGATTCCCACTCGATTAGACGGCAAGAGCGTCATCACGCTGGCGTTGGCGGCGCCCCGTGTCCACCGCATACGCAATTTGGACCCGTCGCTGCTCGTGAGTCGCCCCATGGTCCACTTGTCGTACACGTCGCCGCTACTATTCACCTCGAGGAGACCGACCTCGGATCCGATCGGTCCAGTCGCATCGCTGAACAGATGCACCCCCGCATCCTCCGCTTCCACGATCGCGATGCCGTTGGGCGCGATGTCCTGGGACGTGATGCCGAGCCGCGCGGTCTGCAGGTGGAGCTTGGTCCACGGGTCGGGTGTTCCGACGCCGACATTTCCGTCGATCCGATAGATGTTGTCGCCGTCGATCACCCAGTCGTCATCCGGTGCGCCGTTCAAGGCGATCTCGGCGACATTGGAGTACATCGCGTACGGTACGGATGTGAACGGACGGCGCGGCGTGAGCGCGGTGCCATCGACGGAGGTCTCCAGCCAGCGAGCGTTCCCGTTGAATAAGGTCTCGGTCAGAGGACTCGTCTGACCCAGCACGATCGAGAACACGCCATTCTCCAGCGCGACGTCGTTGAAGCTCTCCGTCCAGAGGGACGAGCCTCCCGAGGAGGCGGCATAGATACGGAAGGTCAGATCGACCGGTCCCGAAAGTGGGGATCCGTTGTCGTCTTGCAAGAATCCCTGGTAGCTCACGGTGTCCCCGTAAGCTTCGCCTGCCGCAAGTCCGAGGCCGAGTCCGAGGACGAGGGCGGCCAGCGCGGGCCGCTTCATTCGCACGATTTTGCCGAACATCACACTCCTCCAGTTCGATCGAGCCAGTGTGCATGGCTCGACCAGAAGTTTCTGCGCATCGCGGTCCGGGCTGCTCCAGCGCCACGCTGCGCGGTTACAACGCAGCGATGCACGCCGATTCAGCGCGTGGCGCGCGCGCGATTTTCAGCGCACGACGATGCGCGCCGTTTCTTGATAGCTGCCTGCCCGGAAGCGCGCGAAGTAGACGCCGCTGCCGACTTTCGAGCCCATTTCCGAACGACGATCCCAGGCCACGTGATGCGCGCCGGGAGGGAGCTCTCCCTCCAACAAGACGCGCACGCATCGTCCGCTCACATCGAACAGGTCGAGTCGAACGGGCACGGCCGCGGCGGCCTGGGGTATGGCGAGATCGAATCGGATCACGGTGTCGTGGATCGCGGGGTTGGGCCACGCGCCACGGAGTCGCGTCTCGAGTGAAACGGCGACGTCCTCCGCGCTGGAAACGTCCGGAAAGAACTTCCCCCAGAATCCTGCGATCTCTTTGCAGCCAGATGACGTAGCGGTTCCGCAGACCGTCTGTCCGGCAGTGAATCCGATCCGCAAGCTCGCGGAAGACGCAGGCCCTGCCGCGGAGCCGATCACGTCAGACGCGAGGACCACCGCATCGGACCGCGACACGCAGACAGCGCTGGCAAGCAGAGCCATCCAAACGCCGCCGGCGCACCAGAGGCGGTCGCTGTGCGGGCGGCTTCTTGCACGAATGGACATTGGGATACCTCCTGTGAATGAGCGGGCTGTGCATCTCTGTCACGCCGATCGAATAGGCGCAAAAGGGGCGCAACGCGCGACAGCACGTTCGCTCTTTTCATGCAGAGAGGTCGGAGAAGCGGGGAAAGCCGCAGCCAGCAGCCTCGGCGAGCCAAAGATCGTGGGCACTCGGCAAGTCTCGGAGCGAGGCCCGTGTGTCCGCATCTGAATGACCAGACCGGGCCAGTGAGCACTGGGAGCGTGGTAAACTGATGTGGCGCAATCAGACGGCGGCCGACGGAATCTCTGGGCGGGTCACTTTCGCATGTTGGTTCGGCCCTGCTCCGGTCCGGACTCGTGCAGCGTCCGCGAGTGCTTTTGGAGTGGTGAGGTCATTCTGATTTCCTCCGACGTGACGACCATCCTGCGGAAGGTGCGGGCAGGCCAATCTCCCGCGGATGAGCTATTTCCGATCGTCTACGATGAGCTCCGGAAGGTGGCCTCGCACCACTTGCGAGGAGAGCGAACCGATCACACGCTCCAGACCACCGCGCTCGTCCATGAAGCCTACCTCCGGCTGGTCGACCTGAGACGGATCGAGTGGCAGGACCGCGCCCACTTCTTCGGAGTGGCTTCGGGAGCGATCCGCCGCATCCTCGTCGACCATGCTCGGGCCCGTCAGAGCGCCAAACGCGGCTCCGGAATGCGGGCGATTTCGATCGACGAGGTCCTCACGGTCTGTGCCTCGGATCCACCGGGACCAGAGCTGCTCGAGCTGGACCACGCACTCGAGGCGCTGCAGGAGAAATACCCGGAGAAAGCGCAGGTGGTGGTGCTCCGGTTCTACGGAGGGCTCACCTTGCCCGAGGTGGCTGAGGTCATGGGCATCAACCGCCGCACCGCCGATCGATACTGGCTCTTCGCTCGGACCTGGCTCTATCGCGAGCTAAAGGCGCGGCTCACCGGCGAATCGGGCGATTCCGAAGATCCACCGACTGATTGAGGCGGACCCTTGCCCCCCGATATCGATGAAATCCTGGAACGCGCTTCGGAGCTGACCCCCCAGGCGCGCCTCGCCTTTCTCGAGGAAGCGTGCGCCGGGGATCGAGCCCTGTTCGAGGAAGCGCGCTCTCTCGTCGACCTGCTGCCCGAATCGCGTGGATTCCTCGATTTGGAGCCGGCAGCGGGTCCCGTGCGTACGATCGGAAAGTATGTCCTGGGGCGCATCCTCGGCACCGGCGGGATGGGCACGGTCTATCTGGCCGAGCGCGCCGACGGCGAGTTCCAGCGCAAGGTCGCGATCAAGATCGCGCACTCCGGCATCCAGACTCCGGAAGTATCACAGCGCTTTCACAGCGAGAAACGGATCCTCGCCCGGCTGGATCATCAGGGAATCGCGCGTTTGCTCGACGGCGGAACCACGGCGGATGGCCGCCCCTACTTGATCATGGAGCATGTCGAGGGAGATCCGATCGACCGCTACTGCGACCAGAACCGGTTGCCGGTGGAGGCCAGGATCGAGCTCGTGCGCGCTGTCGCGGACGCGGTGCAGCATGCGCACGATCTGCAGATCGTGCACCGCGATCTGAAGCCGGCCAACGTCTACATCGATCGCAACGGCCGACCCAAGCTTCTCGACTTCGGGATTGCCAAAGTCCTTTCCCCGACCGATCGCGCCGAGCAGACCCGCACGGGCTTTCAGAGGATGACTCCGCGTTACGCGAGCCCGGAGCAGATCCTGCACCGGGAGATCACGCCCGGATCGGACGTCTATTCCCTCGCGGTCTTGCTCTTCGAGCTCCTGACGGGGGGATTTCCGTACGACATTCACGTGAGTCCGCTCGAGCTCGCGGGAGCGATCGTGCGAGAGGAGCCGGATCGACCCAGCGATGTGGCGCGCCGCGCCGGACCGGGGGTGCTGGTGGCTCGCCGCGAAGCGAATCCCGCCTCCCTCGCGGCGAAGTTCCGCGGAAACGTCGATCAGATCTTGCTGCGTGCGCTGTCCAAGGATCCCGCTCAACGCTATTCCAATGCGCTCGAGCTCTCCGAGGATCTCGGGCGGCACTCGACGAACCGTCCGGTGCAGGCGCGGCCGATCTCCTTTGCAGCGCGGGCGCGGCGACTCCTGGCACGCAATCCGATCGCGCTCACGCTCGACGCGCGCCGCCAGGCCCGCGCGGCGGAAATCCAGAAGGAAATCTCGAATGCGATGGTGGCGATGCTCGAGGACGTGTTGCGAGCGATCGATCCTCGTCTGGCCCAAGGGCGGGACATCGCGCTCCTTCGCAGTCTGCTCGACGACACTGCCAAACGAGTACGCCGTGAGCTCGGGCCGGGAACGCCGGTAGCGGCGAGGCTCCAGACCACGATCGGAGACGCATACGCGGGAGTCGGAGTTTATGACATCGCCGAGCTCCACTTGCGCGAAGCGCTTTCCGCGCGCAAAGCGGGTAATTCCACTCCTGCCGAGCTCGCCGAGTCGTACGAGCGGCTCGGATCGGTGCTGATCGATCTCAACCGGCACAGCGAAGCGGAAAGCACGCTGCAAGACGCCCTTTCCGTGGCGCGGAGGGTGGACCCTCGGAATCTCGGGTTCGAAGCGTCCATCCATCGAAACTTGGGCAAGATCTACGACTATCTGGGCGATGATGCGCGTGCGCGGGAGAACCTCACTGCCGCGGTCGAAATCGGCACGCGAGCGTCAGGGCGGGAGAGTCTGCAAGTGATCGAGTCGATCTCCTCGCTCGCAAATTTCCTCGTCACTCGCGACCACGTTGCGGAAGCGGAAGCTCTGTCGAACGAAGCGCTGGCGCTCGCGAGGAGGTCGGGGGACGCGCCCATTTTGGCGGATGCTCTGCGCGTGCATGGATTCCTGCTTCGGTGGACGCGCCGCAATTCCGAAGCGGAAGGCGTCTTCCGCGAGACCCTCGGCATTCAGGAGCGCACTTACGGAGCCGGGCACCCGCGGCTTGCTGTCACGCAGATCGACCTGGCGAGCGTGCTCGAGTTCCAGGGACGATGCGACGAGGCGTACGGGCTCTATCAAGAGGCGATCCAGATTCAACGCCACGCGTCGGGCGCGCGGAGCATGGCCGTCGGCACGACCTTGAACAATCTGGGGGGTCTGTTGCGCAAGACCGGGCGCCTCGCCGAAGCGCAGGAGGCGTTGGAGGAAGCGATTTCGATCTATCGAGAGGAGCTGGGCGAGAACCACACCTGGATCATCGTCGCGCGCAGCAATCACGTCATGCTCTTGATCGCTCGCGGGGACTATGCGGCCGCGGAAACGGAGATCGTGGAACTGATGGACGTATCCCGAGCCCGTTGGGGGGAGGATGATTGGCACGTGGCGATCCAGCGCAGCGTCTACGGAACGGTGCTGGCCGGACTCGGACGAAACGAGGAAGCGGAGAAGATGCTTCGATCGTCCTTGCAGAGATTGGAAGAGGCCCTCGGTTCGTCGGACGCCCGCACGAACGAAGCGCGCGACCGGCTGGACACGTTCCTGCGCTCTACCCCACCACCAACTCTTTGAAGACCGCGGCGCGGAGCATGCCGGCTCCCGTCCTCTCGACATAGCTGACCTTGCAGAAGATTCCCGGTTCGACCCAGATTCCGTCGAGATCGGTCTCGACGAAGCAGGTTTCGCGGCGGCGTTGCGGGAGCATCCGCTCGAGGATCCGGCGCGTGTGCTCGTTGAATCCGCTGCCGACGCGGCCGACGCAGGTGAGCGTCCCGTCGATGTCGGTGCCGACGATGATGCTGCGCAACGATCCGAGCTCGTCGGTGAGATAGCCCAGGATCACGCACAGGACGGTCGTGCTCTTCTTGAACTTGGTCCAGGCGTCGGTGCGCTGTCCCGGGAGATAAAGGCTGTTCAGGCGCTTCGCCAC
>CAMPIC010000097.1 GCA_946886185.1 uncultured bacterium | reverse complement strand
CCTTGCGCAGCTCGGTGTAAGCGGCTTCGGCATTCAAGCCGCGGCGGTGCGGCCGGTTGGACAGCAGGGCGTCGAGAGCCGAAACGACGGCCAGGATCCGGCTGGGTAGCGGAATCTCATTGCCGATGAGGTGGTCGGGGAGACCATGACCATCGAACCGCTCGTTCATCGCGGAGATGATCTTGGAAGCTTCCTTGAGGAACGGGATCCGCCCGAGGATGTCGGCGCTGATCTGGGTGTGCTGATTCATCTGCACGCGCTCGAGCTGGGTGAGCTCTCCCGCTTTCTGCGAGATGGCGTGGAGCGCGATCTTCTTTCCCAGATCCTGGAGCAGGCCGGCGCACTCGAGATGGTGGATCTCGGCGTCGGTCAGCCCCATCCGCCTCCCGACGCGCGTGGCGTACTTGGAGCAGCGGTAGGCCCGACCATGGGTATACGCATCGCCCGCGTCCATCGCGGTAGCCATGATGCGCACGAACCGCATCAATGATTCTCTGGAAATCTGGATCATACGGCCCCTGCTGCCCCAACCATCGGAGGACGGCAGGTCCAACTTCGCTATTTTCGCGCTAGTGGAGAGGAATCAGCCGACCTTCGCCTTGGCTCGACGCATGTTGTGGTCCAGGAATCGTTTCCGGATGCGTAGGGCGTCGGGGGTGACCTCCACGAGCTCGTCTTCATTGATCCACTCGATGGCGGACTCGATGGTGTGGTCGCGAGGCGGGGTCAAGCGATTGTCCACGTCCTTGTTGGACGACCGCATGTTGGTGAGATGCTTGGCCTTGCAGATCTGCACGACGATGTCGTCTTCCTTGGCGTGCTCTCCCACGATCTGCCCGGTGTAGACCTTGTCGGTCGCGCGAACGAAGAAGACGCCGCGGTCCGCCAATTGGTCGAGCGCGTAGGAGGTGACGTCCCCTCCCTCCTTGGCGATGATCGCTCCCCGCTTGCGGTTCGGGAGCGCGCCGCGATGCGGGCCGTACTGGTCGAAGAGATGGTTCAAGAGTCCCGTGCCGCGCGTCATGGTGAGGAACTCGGTCCGGAATCCGAGCAGCCCGCGCGACGGAATGGAGAACTCCATGCGAGCGCGATCTCCGTGACGTCCCAGATGGCGCAGCTCGCCGCGCCGTTCTCCCACCGCGGAAATCACGGCACCGGTGTAGTCGTCGGCGCAATCGATGATCAGCTCTTCGTACGGTTCCAGGAGCGTGCCGTTCTCGTCGCGATGGAAGATCACCTGGGGACGTCCCAGAGCGAGCTCGTATCCTTCCCGGCGCATCGTTTCCGCGAGGATGGAGAGGGAGAGCTCGCCCCGTCCCAGGACCCGGAACGATTCCGGCACGTCGGTGCGCTCCACTCGCAGTCCCACGTTCCTCTCCAGCTCCTTGTGCAAGCGGTCGGCGAGATGCCGGCTGGTGAGGAATTTCCCGCTCCTTCCGGAAAACGGAGAGTCGTTGATGCGGAACTCCATCGAGAGCGTCGGCTCTTCCACGCGAATTCCGGAAAGAGGCGTCGGCTCACTGCGATCGAGGATGGTGTGTCCGATCTCGATCGAGGGAAATCCGGACATGACCACGATATCTCCGGCGGAGGCTTCCTTTACTTCGACCCGCTCGAGCCCATGGAAGAGGAAGATCTTGCCGGCCCGCCCCGTCTCCTGAATCTGTCCTTCGGGAGCGACCGAGGCGAGATCCTTCACCAACGAGACAGTGCCGGAGTGGATCCGGCCGATCGCCATCCGCCCCAGGAAATCGGAATATTCGATGTTGGCCACGATCATCTTGAACTGCTGATCGGTGATGATGGGCGCGGGAATGTGGGTGAGGATCCCGTCGAGGATGGGACGCAAGTCACCGTCGCGGGCGTCCGGATTCGTGGAAGCGAAACCGAGCTTGCCCGAACCGTAATAGACCGGGAACTCCAGGTGCGCTTCGTCCGTCGCGAGCGAGAGAAAGAGGTCATGGATCTCCTCCTCCACATCCACGACGCGCGCGTCGGGGCGATCGATCTTATTGATGAGCACGATCGGCTTTTTCCCCCCCTCCAGCGCTTTCTTGAGGACGAATCGCGTCTGCGGGAGCGGCCCTTCCGACGCGTCGACCAGGAGGAGCACGCCTTCCACCATCGACAGGATTCGCTCCACTTCCGATCCGAAGTCACGGTGACCCGGCGTGTCCACGATGTTGATCACGGCGCCGCCGTAGTCGATCGCCGTGTTCTTGGAGAGGATCGTGATCCCTCTTTCCCGCTCGAGATCGCCCGAATCCATGACGCAGTCGGCGACGCGCTGATTGGCGCGGAACGTCCCCGTCTGCCGGAGTAGGGCATCGACCAGCGTGGTCTTTCCATGGTCGACGTGTGCGACGATCGCGACCGCGCGCCGATCTTCGCGGCGTTTCGGCTGTCCATTTCGCTGGGGACTGTTCATAGAGTTCATTCCACGATTTCCTGATCTCGAGACGACGGCGGCGCTCCCGTGCCCGGCAGGCTCGGGAGCGAGGCCAGCCGACCGGCGAGCCTCCGTATGGCAGGCCGATCGGGTGTCGATCCGGACTGCCCAGAATCGCCGAGCATAGCAGAGCGATCCCCCGTCCGGGAGGAAGATCCGCGCTGTTTTGCCGGAGTCGATCTCCCACTCGGGTACTTCTCCATGCGCCACGAGGAGGTCGCATGGCCACAACGGGATGTGAACTCCGGGACGATTGGAGTAAAATCGCCTCCAGCCACATCAGGAGGATCTGAAACATCGCCGCCTGGTTCCGGACCCGACCGCTTGCCCTGATCCTGATCCTGCTCCTGGTGAGCGAGCTGTTCAGCAGCGGATGCGCCGCGCGCCGCACCACCGCGATCGGAACCATCGATCGGGCCCGGCTCGAGGAGCATTTTCCGCCGGGGACGAACGTGCGGATCGCCCGCCGGTCAGGAGCCGAGGATCAGGGCGAGGTGCACGCGCTCCGCGATTCGACCCTCGTTCTGGAGTTCGAGTCGAGAGAGCTGATCGGACATCCCGACACCGTGTCGATCCCATTCAGCGACATCCTGGCGATCCGGGGTGCGGACCCGAACCCGGTTCGCTCGATTTCCGCCATGGGTGTGGGGCTCATGTTCGTCACATTCGGGTTCATCGTGGCCGTGGTGGTGTTCGGCCTCGATCCTCTCCCCACTGGAGGAGGATAGGGGACTCTTCAACGGATCCATTCATAGCGAGGCGCGTGGGCAGAGTGCGGAGGGAAGGCAACTCCGTTGAGAGGGCGCTCTCCGGCTCGCCCTGGGCACCCTTCTTGCGTATCGTTTCACGGCACTTCACGGCTCAGCGATGATCCATGGTTCGAGAAGCGGATCTCGCCCGCCCTGCAAGCCAGTTCAGTGATCCACCGGACGGAACCATGTTCGAAGGAGGCTCTATGCTCTCGGTCGGAGACAAAGCACCCGACTTCACCGTCAAGACACATCAAGGAGACACGCTCGCGTTGTCCGACCTTCGCGGACAGCACGTCCTGCTCTGGTTCTATCCGAAGGCCGACACCCCCGGCTGAACGGCCGAGGGTCGCGGGTTCCGCGATCTCGCCGACGAGTTCCAAGAGAAGAACTGCCAGGTCCTGGGAATCAGCTTCGACACGGCAGCGGAGAACAAGGCGTTCGCCGAAAAGTTCGACTTCGAATTCCCCTTGCTCTGCGATACCGATCGGAAGATCGGATTGGCCTACGGAGCAGCCGAAGATCCGACGGCGGAGCATCCACGCCGGATATCTTACTTGATCGACCCCGAAGGGAAGATCGAAGCGACCTATCCGAAGGTGAACCCGGCGGAGCATCCCGCGGAGGTCCTGCAGGACCTCAGGCGAATCGAAGCCCAATAAGAGCTCCATCCCGGCCTCACGCAGTCTTGGCGTATCGCGCGAAAACCTGGTTTCTGCGCGGTGCGCCTTTCTTTTGTACATTCGAAGCCGGGCGCAGCCCGCAAACGGCTCCGCGAACAGAGTCGCGGGGTCGCTTCGCGGAAGCGACCGAAGGAGGAATCCATGACCGACAAACCGTTTTTGACCGACATCAAGGCGATTCGGGAGCGCGCGCGCCGTCATCTGGACCAGGGCGCGGTCACCGAGGGGTACAAAGCCGATCGCGAGATCGTAATCAAGCTCCTCAACGAGGCCCTTGCGACCGAGCTGGTGTGCGTCCTGCGCTACAAGCGCCACTACTTCATGGCGAGCGGTATTCATGCGCAGAGCGTCGCGCAGGAGTTCCTCCAACACGCCAACGAGGAGCAGGCCCATGCCGATGAGATCGCCGCGCGTATCGTCCAGCTGGGAGGAGAGCCCAACTTCTCGCCCGACGGACTGACTTCGCGCAGTCATGCCGAGTACGTGGAAGGGGGCGACCTGATCGACATGATCAAGGAGAACCTGGTCGCCGAGCGGATCGCGATCGAGAGCTACGGGGACATGATCCGGTACATGGGCAATGACGATCCGACGACGCGCAGGATGCTCGAGGGCATTCTCGCAATGGAAGAAGAGCACGCGGATGACCTGGTCAGCCTCCTCGAGGAACTGGGCCGCTGACCGCTCACCTCGGTGCGGAATTCACGATCGCGCTCGCCATGGCCGCGGGGGTTGCGGGGCAGATCCTGGCCCGGCACCTCCGCGTGCCGGGCATCGTCCTCCTGCTCCTGATCGGCGTCTGTCTCGGTCCCGACCTCGCGGGATGGATCGATCCCGACACCGTGCGCCCCGCGTTGCGCGGACTGGTCGGATTCGCGGTCGCGATCATCCTCTTCGACGGTGGTCTGAATCTCAATCTCAAGCGATTGCGCCGGGAAGCGGGCGTGATCCAGCGGCTCATCACGATCGGGGCGCTCGTCACGGGAACGTGCGGGCTGCTCATCGGCCATTACGTCCTGGGATGGGAATGGCGCATCGCGATCCTGTTCGGGACGCTCGTGATCGTGACCGGCCCGACCGTGGTGACTCCGCTGCTTCGCCGCATCCGGGTGAAGTACAACGTCCACACGATCCTCGAGGCGGAGGGCGTGTTCATCGACGCGGTGGGAGCGATCATCACCGTGGTGGCTCTGCAGGTCGCGATTCAACCGACGCAGAGCTCATTCGGGCTGGCCGCGCTCGGCGTGGCTGGGCGGCTGGCGCTGGGAGCGTCCTTCGGGCTCATCGGCGGGTTCGCGATGGCATTTCTGTTGCGGCGCCGCAAGCTCGTCCCGGAGGGCCTGGAAAACATCTTCGTGCTCGGGGGGGCCGTCTTGTTGTTCCAGCTGAGCAACCTCCTCCTCGAGGAGAGCGGAATCGGAACGGTGATCGTCGCCGGAATGGTGGTAGGAAACGCGCGAACGCGCGTGGCGCGCGACCTGGTGGAGTTCAAGGAGCAGCTCACGATCTTTTTCATCGGCTTGCTCTTCGTCCTGCTGGCGGCCGATGTACGCCTCGCGGACGTGCAGGCGCTGGGCAAGAGAGGGATCGCGGCGGTGGCTTTGCTCATGTTCGTGGTCCGGCCGCTCAACATACTCGCTTCCACGGTCGGGTCGAGCCTGACCGTGCGGGAGAAGCTGTTCCTCTCCTGGCTGGCTCCGCGCGGGATCGTGGCGGCGGCGGTTGCCTCGCTGTTTGCCCAGACTCTCTCGGATCATCAAATCCCCGGAGGCCATGAGCTCCAGGCGACGGTCTTCTTCGTCATCGCCTCGACGGTGCTGCTCCAGGGGATCACCGGCGGAGTGCTCGCCGACCTGCTCGGCGTCCGGCGTCCTTCCAACATGGGTTTCGCCATCATGGGCGCGAGCGATTTGGGGCGGGCTCTCGGGACGCTGCTTTCCGAAGATCGGCGCGACGTCGTCTTCATCGATTCGAACTCCGATGCCGCGAGCGCGGCGCAGCGCGAAGGCTTCCGGGTCATCTTCGGCAGCGGGCTCCGCGAATCCACCTTGAACCGGGCCGAGGTCGAGAGCCGGCGCGCCTGCATCGCCGCCACGAGCAATGAGGAAGTGAACCTGCTCTTCGCGCGCATCGCCCGGACGGAGTTCAAGGTTCCGCACGTCTACGTCGGCCTGCAGCGCGGGCACGCGAGCGTCAATGCGGAGATGGTGCACGGAATCGGCGGCCGCGTGCTTTTCGGCCACGACCGCGATCTGGAGCTGTGGGACGTCCGGTTGCGGCGCGGACTGGCAACCATCGAGTCCTGGGAGATGGAGGCGGCTTCGCCGCCCGCGGACGACCCGATCCTCGGAGAAGAGGAAACGGACGAGAAACTGCCCGCCTATGTTCTGCCGATGGTGTTCCAGAGAGGATCGCGACGGGCCCCGATCGACGAGGAGTACCGGCCGGCGCCCAAAGATCGTGTCTGGTTCGCGATCCTCGAGGAGAAGCGGCAGCTCGCGGAGGAGCGACTCGAACGAGGGGGGTGGACCCGGCGCGACCCCGCAGGATCGTGACTCGCGCGAGGTGCGGTCAACGGGCGCGCTCTCTCTTTCGCGCCATCTCGATTGCGGCGTGGATCTCCCTGTCCTCCGTCCTCCTTTCAGGGACGCGAGTCTCTGCGCAGGAAGCGGCCCCGGCGGACCCGATCGCAATCGAGGAAGCGGAGAGCGGGCTTTCTCCTGCGGTCGTCGAGCCTCCCCCGATGCAGTCGGAACAGGAGATTTCCCGTCTGGTCGACCCGTTCCGCGCTTTCGAGGTGGGAAGTCTCGAGTTGAAAGGAATTCCGGACGAGCTCGATGCCGACGAAATCAAATCGGGTCTCGCTCTCAATCCCACTCGGAAACTCTTCACCAAAGACAAACCCGCAATCTATGCGTCCAATCTCGGCGAAGACATCGCGCGCGTGCGCCTCTATCTCGCGCGGCAAGGATATCCCCGCAATCAAGTCCTCGCGCAGGTAGAAAAGGACGATGACAAGGAAGTGAAGGTGCGGCTTCAAGTCGAGCCGGGCTCGCCCGTGCGCCTGGTCGGGGTGGAAGTGACCGGGGTTCCACCCGATCGCGCGCGAGATTTGCGCGATGAAGTGAAGCTGGAGATGGGCAAGCCGCTCGTAGACCGGGAAGTGCAGAGCTCCTCCGCGTGGGTCCGCTCCTGGCTCGAGCATCGCGGACACGCGCGCGCGCAGGTGCAGACGGAGCTCGTTTCGGTCGGTCTCGATTCGGTGATGGTGAGGCTGGTCGCGACGCCCGGGCCGATCTACTTCTTCGACGATCTGCTCATCGAAGGGACGCGCACCGACCTCACTCCGCTCGCGCGCAAGACCGCTGGAATCGAGTCGGGCACGCGCTACTCCCCGTCCGTCATCGCGCAGGCGCACGACCAGCTCCGGTTGCTCGATCTCTTCCGTCAGATTCGCATCTACCCGGCGTTTTCCGATTCGGTCCCACCGGGAGAAGCCCAAGCGCTCGATGTGGCGGTGGCGCGCGCGGACACCACCGCGGTCGTCGCCACGGCGCCGCGAGAGGACATGAGCGGAACCCCCATCCCGCCCGACTCTCTGTCGACACCCGTCGAGCCGGCCGATTCGACCGTGCTCGGATCCGCGACGGACGAGCGAGAGCTCGATCTGCGGGTCGAGCTCTCCAACATCGACCCTCGCACTCTGGAGACGGGGCTCGGCTACTGGACCGACGACTTCATCATCGCGCATCTCTCGTGGCGACATCGCAATCTCTTCGGAGGAGGTCGCGGCTTCCGCGCGCGCGGCTTCTATTCCCTCCACCGCCAGGAGGTGACGGGCGCGGTCTGGTGGCCCGCGTTGATCGGGGCGCGCACCCGCGGCGAGATCCAGAACAACCTGGAGCGTGAGTCGGAAGAGAGCTACATCAGCCTGGCGGAAGAGGTCGTGTTTTCGCTGCTCTATCGCCCGACGCTCAAGATCAGCTATCAGACCGGCGTGCGGCTCACGGCGGCGGACGTCGAGATCCTCACGGACGATCCCGAGGCGTTCGAGCAGAGCGGTGGATATGCCACCGTGTTTTTCTGGGACGCCCTCCTCGACGCCTCCAATGACCGACTCGATCCGCAGACCGGCGGCATCGTCTCCATCGCCACCGCCGTATCGGTGCCGCAGATCCTCTCCGACGCTCCATACATCAAAGGGGAGGCTACCTTGACGAAGTACGAGCGGCTGATCGGATCGAGCCTGGTGGCGGCGGCGCGTCTCTCGGGAGGATGGGCCAAGCCGATCGGGGAGGCGCAGGACTTGCTCGCGAACGAGCGGTTCTACTCGGGTGGAGTGAACTCGATGCGCGGGTTCAAGCGGCGCAAGCTGGGACCGCTCGACGCTGGCGGCGCTCCGTTGGGCGGAGAGGTGAAGCGCGATGGAACGTTCGAGCTACCCTGTCCGATCGGGGGCAAGTGCGTGGGCGAGGTCTTCACCGACACGGGACAACGCGGGGAGGAAGGGGGGCTGCTCGG
>CAMPIC010000096.1 GCA_946886185.1 uncultured bacterium | reverse complement strand
TGTCTCGTTTTCATCGGAACGGCGGGAGCTCCGGCCGAACACTTCGGCCGAGATGCCCGCGTCTCCCATCGCTTCTCCCGCCAGGTCCCTGGCTGCGCGCGTGTCGGCCGGCTTCTTCGGAAGAGGCGGCAATCCAGGAGCTGGTGACGAGCCAGTGGGCGTCGACTCGGATCCTACCGGCTCGCCCGGGCGTGGATATGCATCTCGGGCTACCGACGGGTCCGCAGGAGCGGCGGCGTCGTATGGATCCCGCACGTGAACCCAGCCGGCGACCGTATCCACCTTGAGCCGCCCCGCGCCGCTCCCGAAGCGGCAGGTTCCCCGATGGCGGGTCCGTCCGGTCACCTGCGTCGATCTCACGGGAAGCTCGAGCCCGCCACCGAAGGAGGCGGTGGCGCGTAGCTCGAGAGAAGCGTCCCCGGCGATGGACACATGCACGTCACCGCCGGTCGACGTGATCGAAGAGGTGCCGCCCGTCAGTCCGAGATCGGTCACGCGCACGGTGCCTCCCACAGAGCTGATGCGAAACGGTTGCACCGGCGCATCGACGATCACGGTGCCTCCGAGAGCGTCGATGCGCATTTCACCGGCAAATCCATAGATCGAGACGTTTCCTCCGACTCCGCGCACCACGAGGGAAACCACGGAGCGGGGAACCTCGATCTCCAGTGCCGATTTGGCCCAGGTCAGGAAGTACTCCTTTTCGAAGCGGTGGACCTCGACGGCCGCTCCACGCACGATCCGCACGAGGTCGCCATCGACCGGGCGGACCACGACCGCGCTGCCCGCGCTCCCCCCTCCCACGCTCAGTCGGATCGCTGGATGGATGCGCAAGGTGGCTCCGTCGGGAACTTCGAAGGTGTTCCCATCGAGCGGGACCGGTTCGGTACCGGGTCGGTGTTCGTCGAACACTTTCTGGAAGGCGCGCATTCCCTCGGAGGCCGCGACGCGCACCGCCGCGGCGGCATCCTCGAATGCGCGTCCCAGATTCTCCGTGGCGGAGCGGAATCCTTCGCGATTGCGGGAGCTCCCGGACGCGTCCGCTTCCGGTTCCCCGTCGGTATCGCGTCTCGGCTCTCGCGCCCCGGAGTCTGTGTCCGAGCTCTCCCGCGGACTGCGCCCCTCCTTGAGAGCGTTGAGCAGCCGATCGCCGTCTTCGGGGGAGATCTTGCCTTCGGCCACCATCTTGAGGATTTCGAGTCGAGCGCTGCTCATGGCGCCTCCTTGCGACGTGGAAGTGGTGCCCCTCCGATGTCACATCTGCCCTGGAACCAGACTCTGATTCTGACAGAGACCTACCAATCTGTAAAGTTGAGCCTCATAAATTGGCAGGTCTCCTAACGAGGGGCGCTCAGGAGTCTTGCGCGAGCCTGCGATACCGGAGCCCGACCACCAGCGCGAGGACGATCCAGATCGCCACGAAGGCCATGTTCACGAGCGCGAACTCGCGGGTCTGGAACGCCAGGAACGTGGTGCCGACGAAGACGAGGAGCGCGGCCAGGGCGTCGCCCGCCCGAACGAAGATGGTGTCGATCGCCTGCTTCGCCTTGTACTTCTCCTCGCGCGTGGTGGGAAGGAACAGCACCCCGCGCAAAGTGTTCTGCAGCGAGTAGTCGGTCGCGTTCTCCGCGGTCTTTACCCAGCGGATGAGTCCGAGCAAGGGAACGAACGCCACCATCGAGTACCCGATCAAGGCGATCGCGGGCATGATGAGGAGAGCTCCTCTCACCCCGATGTACTTCAAGATTCGCGACACCAGAAACAGCTGCACGACCAAGCCGACCACGTTCACCACGCCGAAGAAGCTCGAGTAGAACCCGCCGATGAAGGTGCCTTCGTCAGGCCCGCCGGCGGCGGCGGCGCGGCTCGCGGCGTCGGTCACGACGCGTCCCAGGATATATTCGCCGGTCGAGTTGACCCAGTTGAGGAAGAGAATAAGAAAGGCGATCGAGAGCAGGTATCGATTGCGGAACAGGAGCTTGTACGCGCCTTGCTTGCCGATGCCTTCCTCTTCGACCACAGAAGGGGACGCGCCGGCAATACCATCGGGTCTCACCCGCACCGCCCGACCGCGTTCGCGCGAGTCGACGACATTGGTCATGATCAGACTGAGAAACAGGATCAACCCCGCGACCAGGAGCAGCCGGTTGAGTCCGATCGGCTCGATGAGCGTTCCGGCGATGGCCGGCCCCAGGACCGCGCCCGCGGAAGCGCCGAACCCGATGATGGCAAAGAGGCGCTTTCCCTGCTCAGGCGTGTACAGGTCGTTGGCGAACGACCAGAACTGAGCGACCACCATCACGTTGAAGATCCCGACCCACAGATAGAACAGCACCCCGAGCGAGAGGTCGATGAATCCGAAGCGAGGCGAATCCAGGGGAGGCAGGATCATCGGTATGCGAAGACGCACCTCTTGTTCCGCCAGGAAGAAAAACCCGACCAGGCAAACCACGAAGAAGAGGGTGACGATGTTGATGAGGCGCCGACGCGGCACGTTGCTGGCGAGCTTCGCATAGAGAGGCACGATGGCGAGGAGGACCCCGGTCTGCAGCGCGGAGGTGTACGCCTTCACCTCGGCGCCGCCAGTCGAGAGGATGAGCGCCTCGCGGACCGGCTTGATCACGTAGTACGAGGCGAGGATCAGGAAGACCGAGCTGGTGAGCAGGAGAGCGGTGATCGCCTCACCCGGCCGAACTTCGGCGAACAGGCTGAGGAACCGCTCCAGGGGCGGCTTGCGAGCGACTGGCGTCATCGATCTACCGCGAGCACGCGCCCGCTCTTGCGGGACAAATACGCGGTGACTGGACGCGACCAGTCCTCGTACCGACGGACGCGAAGCTCGACGGCGAGAAACGGATAGTCCTCCATCGACGCTTCCCGCATCGCCTCCACGACGGCGCTCCGATTCAGATCGATCGCGGACTGCGAGGTCGTGTCGAGAGGAGTCCAGGATGCCGCCGCGCGATCGGACGCGACTGCGGCACACCGATACGAGTACAGCGGCACATGATCGGGATACAGGTCGCGCTCCGCGCCGAGATCCCGAAAGAGGAGGCGGTCGCCGGACTTCGCGAAAAACTCCAGGGGCGGGATCTCGTCGAAGAACGCTCGGCCGATCCGATCCCGCCGCTTCTTCAAGACATCGAGGATGTGCGCAGCGGAGGCCGCGTCGCGATATCCCGCGCTCGCCACGATCGCTTCCAGATGCTCGTCGCGGAATGCGGTAATGATTTTTGCCGCCCAGTATCCGTCGTCCTCGGTGGAGTTGGCGAAGGCTGTGTTCGGCTGCATCGGCTTGAACTCGAGCGGATCCCAGAGATCGGCGGAGAAGTACCCCACCTGCGGCAGGTCAGGATCGCGCTCCAGCTTTCGCCAGGTGCTCTCGTGGAACCCGAGGGAAAGCAATCGTCCCGTGATCGCAGGCACATCGACGGTGTACTCGTAGCCGTATCGAGCCGTGGAACCGGACGCGCCCACGCCCAACGTGCTCGCGAAGTCGATCAGGTGATGCTTGACGTATCCGCCGTCACCCCCCGCGATGTAGGTGTCCAGCGAGTTGAGCTGCTTGGTATCGAAATGGTTGAGCCACGCGCAGAAGATCTCCAGACCGCGAAGCTCGCGGCGGTCCTCGTGCGGAATGCGGTCATTGGGATCGTCCGGCCGGCGGCCGTAGAAGTTGAACGGTCCCACCGGAGTGCCGTCGAGGAACTTGCTCGCGATGGCGAACCAGCTGCCATCGGGCAGGCGACCCACGCTTCCGAGGATGGCTTCGAGATCGGCTTCCGTCATCGTCCGGCGGCTTCCGTCCGCGAGACGGATCTTCACGTCTTCCCCGAGGACCAGATCTTCCCTGCGGAACGTCACGGTCGCGTCGATCGGGACGTTGTATCCGGCGGCGTGAAAGATCCTCCCCGAAACGACTCCCGCGCAGGTCGCGGTGCCGATCTCTCCCGGCGGGTCGAACTTGATCAGATAGGTGTCGCCGCGCGCATCGCGGATGTTGAATCCCGGAGTCACGCCCTGCGTCTTCGCGCTCACGACCGTCCAGGGTCCGTTTCGATCGGGGCCGGTTTCGCCGATGCCGCCGGGCCCCGCGGGTCCGCTCGCCGCTTCTTGTGGGGTCATCGGAAACATCCCGATGCGGTTGGTGAACCAGGAGCTGTTCGGGACCTCGCCGAGCAGGTTCACGTTGGGGGCCGCTTTGACGTGGTCCCCTCCGAATGCCGTGCCGACCCGGCGCACGAATCGAACCGGATCGAAGAAACGGCGGGGAGGCAGGATCGCGGTGTCTTTGATCGAGTCCCAGTTCAACTCCGGATCTCGTTCCTCGGGCTGCGCGATCGAGACTTGATCGAGGTCGTACCAGACGATCGGCTCATCGACGAGATCGTCCCTGGCGAACGCATCCTGCGGAATGCACAGCAGCGCGAGTCCCATGAGAGGGAGCGTCAAATATCCAAGAACCGCGCCGCCGGCACGTTCCCGAAGAGAACGAACCCAAGCGCGCGGCTCGGATCGGTGGTCCCAATGTACGTTGCCGACGTAGCTCATGGCTCAGCGCAGGACCGCGCTGTCTCTCCCGTTGTACAGATCGCCCTTGTCGTACTGGAAGATCTGGTCGGTGGAAATTCGAAAGACGGTTTCCTCTTCGCTGCGCGCGATTTCGATCCGACCTCGGAATCCCGCGGGAGATGCCAGCCGCAGCCCGCCTCCGTAGGACACGGTCGCATTGCGCGAGGAGATCTCGTCGAAATCGTGGAATACCTGGCCGAGATCGGTCAGCAGATAGGCATCGATGCCCAACCCGCCCAACGCGCGGAGGGACCAAGCCGGCCAGCGATATTCGATCGTCGCTGCCGCGATGCCGCGATCGCGCCACCGGTAATCGGTGTATCCGCGCAGCTGATCCGGCTCGTCGTTGGTGTAGAGCCGCTGGAATGGGATCTCGTCCGTCTGGCCGTCCAGATAACCGACGAAACCACGAAGCGCGAGGGCACGCTCCGTGAACCAGAGTGGGACGAACTGCTCGAGATTGGCTCGGTAGCCCCAATAGCTGGGCGAATCGCCTCCCTCTTCCGCGCCGCTCTCCAGAAAGTGGGAGAGCTCGACACGGCGAACACCCCCGCGCTCGGGTCTCCCGGTCTCGGAGGTGTTGTCATGGAAGAAGGTCAGATCGAAGAGCACTCCCTTCGAACGATCTCCGTAACCGAACGGCAAGTCGGCCGCGAACTGCTCCGCGATCGGGGGAGTGCGCTCTTCGTGAGGCGCGCGCGTTCCGACTTGGGAATAGGCGCCGGTCAGCTCGAGGACGAAGTGTTCGGGGAAGCGGCGGCCGAGAGAGAGACCGGCCCAACCGGACTCCTGGGAGTAGAAGCTCTCATCGTCCGGATCGCTCGCGTGTCCCAATCCGAAATAGCGCGCGTTCTGCCGGAGCGTGTACCCGACGCCGGCGTCCAGATAGAACGGACGTCCCTCTCCGATCAACACTCCGGCCACCGCACGGCGCGTTCCCGTGGAAGTGTAGAGCGCGCGCGCCTTGAATCGATTGTCCTCGCCCAGGAACGAATTGTGAAAGAACCCGACTCCGCCGCCCACGCCGGTCAAGCCGCCTGCCTTGAGCTGCATGGTGAATCCGTAGGGAAGGTCCTTTGGCCCGAGAAGACGGCTCAACGTCTGGATCACATGGTGGCGCTCCAGCAGTCCGTAGGTTGCCCCCGCGACGTTCCAGGTGGCACGGATGGGCAGCTCCGCGATCCGGTACGGAACGAGGAGCGGATACTCCCAAAGGGGACGAGGAGTGTTTCGGAACGGCGCGGAGATCGAGTCGGCGGGAGGAGGGATGTATCCCCAGTAGCTCTCGCCGTAGCCGGTCAGGCGGGCAGTCGCGGCATCGACACGGTTGGATCCGGATTCGCTGCTCTGTTCTTGGCTGGCCGCACTGGCATCCTGCGCGATCAGCTCGGCGTCACTCCGCTGCTCGATCGGATCTCCCGCGGCGGAATGACTGCCCGAGTCCTGCGCGCGCGCTGCGGGAAGCGTCGCTCCCAGGAGCAGAGCGCATCCCAGGAGGCCGAATGCGGACCGACGCAGCCGAGTCGAAAGATTCATCATGCGAGTGAAAGCCACTGGCAGGGTGGCGGGCTGGGAGAAGAACTCCAGGGAACGAGTCGAGCTCCGTCCGGGTGGGACGGGTTTCCGGAACATGCTAGCGTTCATCCGCGCGGGCTGGTGAACGACAGCGAGACTATGGAAGCAGGTACGATCGATGCTCGAACCGAGCGACATCCCACCCTCGAGGTACGCGCGGCGTCATCCTTTGACGCACGCTGACGAAGGCAGAGAGTAGCGTAAGGAGTCTTCGGTTGAAACGTCCGACCTCGTCCGTCGTCCGATTGCACGCGCTCATCCTGACTCTCTCGGCAGCCTCGCTCGGGTTCACCTGGCCCTGGGAAGTGGGAGGGCCGTGGCCGAGCTCCTCCAAAGTACCGGTCCAGCGCCTCGACCACCCCGCCTTGGAACAAGCCGCGGTCGCCGAGGATGGACGGGTCCGTTTCGCGGCTTACGGAGATCAGCGCGCCCTGGCGGATGGAGAGTGGCAGGCGATGATCGCGCAGATCGCCGCCGTCCATGCTCAGGATCGGCTCGACTTCATCGTCGATACCGGCGACATCGTGCAGGACGGCCAATACAGCGATCAGTACTGGATGCTGCGGGAGATTCTCGCGCCGGTCGGGGAGCTGCCCCTCTTGGTCGGAGTGGGCAATCACGAGGTGCGCAACAACAAGGTGCAGCAGGCCAGGGACAACACCGGCACGTTTCTGGGCTATCTCGATCCAGAGTTTTCGAGCGCCCGGATGTATTACCGAAAGGATGCCGGCCCTGTCCGCTTCCTCTTCCTCGATTCCAACGATCTGGCATACGGCGAGGAGGCGACGTCCCCCCCGAATCGTGTCGAGGCGCAAATGCGCTGGCTGGCGCAAGAGCTGGAGGCATCCCGAAGCTGGACCGGTCCGCTCGTCGTGGTTCTCCATCATCCATTCCTGCAGAGCTCGCGAAAGCACCTCGAGACCGCCGTGTACCTATGGAGTTATCGACCGAGGGGGCCGGAGAAGCCGCCGTTCCCCGAGCTCTTGCTGGATGCCGGAGTCGATCTCGTTCTCGTCGGACACACCCACACCTATGAACGGTTCGTTCTCGAAAAGGGGGGCCGTTCCATGGATCTGGTCAATCTTTCCGGTCGACCGAGGACCGCGATTCTCTGGATCGGGGACGGGGCACGCCGCGCTCGCGACATCGCGGGGAAGGAAGTCGAACGGCTGCGGGCGCAGGGATGGCGGGATCTGGAAGGATGGAGCATCTCGCAAGAGTCGGTGATGCTCGATGAAGAGGAGAATCAGTTTGCGATCTTCGAGGCGACGGACAGCACGCTGACCATGTCCGTGCGTTTCCTGGGGGAGGACCGCGGGGCGATGCGCGATTCCGTCACGATCCTCACCTGGTGAGCGGGTCGGCCGCGAGACTCCGCATGCTGCGCAAAGACTGTCAGCGGCGTTCGAGCGTCGCTCCGCTCGCGGATCCGACGATCAGGATCGAGGTCATTCCGAGGAACAATCCCGTCTCGACCACTCCCGCGCGGCGGCGGAGCTCCGCGTGCAACGTCTCGGGAGCAGCCAGACCGCGCCCGCTCCCGGCTTCGGAGAAGTCGATGTCGACCGTGAGGTTTCCTCCGTCCGTGACGAACGGCGCTCCCTCCGCGCCCAGGCGCAGAGCGGGATGTCCCCCTAGGTCCTCGAAGTGCGCGAGATGCGTCTTCCATCCGAACGGAATTACCTCGACCGGTAACGCCCAACGCTCGCCGAGCCGAGTGACGCATTTCGATTCGTCGGCGACGATCGCGAGCTTGCGCGAAGCTTGCGCGACGATTTTCTCCCGGAGGAGAGACCCTCCGCCCCCTTTGATCAGGTTCCAGTCGGGATCGACTTCGTCCGCTCCGTCGATCGTGAGATCGAGGACGGGCTGATCTTCGATCGAAACGAGCGACAGCCCTTCCGCGGCCGCGAGTCGAGCGGTCGCTTCCGACGTAGCCACACAGCGCAAATCCGTGAATGTTCCGGAGCGAACCTGGTATCCCAGCTCGCGCACGAAATGGTTGGCGGTGGAGCCGGTGCCGAGCCCCAGGGCCATACCAGACTCGATGAGCTCGAGTGCGCGTCGTGCCGCATGCAGTTTAGGATCCACGAGCGAGTCCTTTCCATGCGGCCCAGGAACCGCCAATCGTCCTTTCGATGAGCGCCAGGAAGCACGGATCGTCTTTCGACCGCGCGCCGGGAGCGGAGATGCTCGCTGAACCGCCGGTTCGCGAGCAACCTCGCTGCCGCTGCTCCGTCTTCCGCGACATGGAGGAGTGGGAGGAGCTGAGCGAGCG
>CAMPIC010000095.1 GCA_946886185.1 uncultured bacterium | reverse complement strand
CTTCCCCCGCGCATTCTCCACCTCACGGCGGCAGGTGTCGGCGCGGCGTTCCGACTTCTCCGCCTGAGCCGCGGCCAACGCCACGCGCGCGTCCGCCACCGCCATGAGCGCGATCGGATAGGACTCCTTCTTCTCGCCCGCCTCATACAGCTGCGCCGCCTGATCGCGCTTTTGCGTGCCCATCTCGAGGATCTGGAGAGTTTCCGGACCGGGATCGAGGGACGGCACTTCCTTCGCATAGCGACTGAACTCGTCCAGGACCGGCTGGACCATCACGCGACTACCGGCGCACCCGAGCCAAAGCGTTCCCACGAGCGCTGCCACGATGCCCAGCCAGCTGGGATTCTTTCCTTGCGGGATTCTCATCCGGGACTCCTTTCCCAGTGCGTCTTCGCACCACGACTGCAGCGCGCGCGGCGCGCATGCCGAGCCGATCTCTCCAAGGGCTCCGAACCGCACCGAGGGCGTCGAGCCCGCCCTCCGAATCGCCGTTCGCGTCGGACTCGCGCGCCGCCGGGGCTGGCGATTCCGACCACGATCACCGATTCTACACGGCAATGCAGGATGCTACCGGATCCGGTCGATTCCGTCTTCCGATCTCCGGGATCCGGGGGAGGGACCTCCGGTGGGGTTTCGACCACGACGGAGTGATGTGCGGCAGGCGATCTTCCCGGAAGATGCGACGGCGTGGCCGAATGAGGCTCGGGCTCGCGATCCTCGTCGCATCGCTGGTTCCATCGCTGATCGGGTGCCAGCCGGATTCCGCGTGGGAATTCGGAGAGGAAACCCGGGTGCTCCTGGTTTTCCGAGAGCATGATGCCGCGGCGGGGCGGATCGCTCGCCGTTACGTGGCCGCCCGTAGCCTCGCCGGTAGCCACGTTCTCGCGATCGCCTGCCCGGACGGCGAGACGATCCCCCGATCCGTCTACTCCGCGCTGATCGAAGCCCCGATCGCCGCGTGGTGGCGAGACTGCGCCGAGCAGCAGCGACCCGATTACCTAGTGCTCGTGAAGGGCCTGCCGCACAGGATCGATGGTTCCGGGGGGATGGGAGGAATCCGGGCTTCCGTCGACTCCGAGCTCACCCGGATTCCGCGCGTCGCCGCCGGAGAGCAACCGCTCCTTCCCGGCCCCGAGCGCAATCGATACTTCGACGCTCGCGACGCTCCGGGTGAGTATGCCGCGTTCGATTGGAGGAGCTTCGGACTCTGTTTGGTCTGCCGGCTCGACGGCTACACCGAAGCGGACGCAATCGCTCTCATCGAGCGCGCCCTCGATGCCGGCACCGCGGGTCCCATGCAGGCGCCGGGAGGATCGTTCTTGATCGACTTGCGCGGCGGGTCCGACGGCGTGGGTCAGGGTTGGTTGCGCCGAGCCGCTCAGGAGGTGACCACGCGGGGCGGAATGGTCGTGCTCGATGAAGCTCCTACGTTCATGGCCGAGTGCGACGATCTGATCGGATATGCCTCGTGGGGATCCAACGATCCCGCATACCAGCGCCCGTTCCGGCTGCAATTTCGTGCGGGCGCCTTGGCCTGCACCTTCGTCAGCAGCTCGGCTCGTACCTTCCGCGAACCTCCGGGAGATTGGACGCCAGGTCCGTCGGCAAAGGGCGAGCATCGCTTCGAGGGAACGACCCAGTCGCTCATCGCCGACTTCGTTCGAAGCGGAGCGACCGGAGCATCCGGCAACGTGTACGAGCCGTTCCTGTCCGGCTGCGTGCGCCCCGACATCCTGTTCGGAGCATTCCTGGATGGGCGTACTCTGGGAGAGAGCTTCTATCTCGCTCTACCGGGAATCAGCTGGCAGACGGTTGTCTTGGGCGATCCGTTGTGTGCTCCGCACGCGATCGCATCGGAGTGACGAGCTCCTCCGAGCAGCATTTGGCGATCACCCCCGGAGCGGGAGTGGTTGCACTCCGGTCACTTCCTACAAGGAGCGGCTGGCACGGATCTGGCGCAAATCACTCCCGGAGCGGGAGTGGCTGCACTCCTATCGTCTTCCTGATCGGAGCTTGGCGCGGATACGTCCGAGCATGGACCGCGTCGCGTCATCTCCGAAGCGCGAGAACAGCAGCGCGGCCAGCACCAGGTAGAGGACGCCGCCCAGCGTCAAACGCGCATAGGCATCGAAGCTCCCGAGAGCCTGCCAGGACGGAGTTCGTACGATCAGAAGGCTGGGAAGTCCCGCGGCCAGGGCGAACGCAGTGGAGCGCGCAAGCGTGCCGGCGAAAGTGCGGAGATCGGGCGCTCCGTGCCTGCTGCGCGCCATCACCAGGGTCGCGATGAAATTGACCCACATTCCGAGCACTCCCGCCCAAGCCAGGCCCGTGATCCCGTGCTCGAGCGCCATCCATCGGTAGAGCGGGATCGCCGCGAGCACGATGACCGTTCCCAGCACCATCGGCCTCCAGGTGTCTCCGCGCGCGTAGAACCCGCGGACCAGGATCTGTTGCAGGATCCACGCGGGAATGGAGAGAGACAGGATGAAGAGCAAGCGGGCAACGATCTGCGTGTCCTCCGCGGTCCATGCGCCGCGCTGATAGAACACTTCGACGAGCGGAGCGGCGAGCATCACGAACGCAACCAGGGCCATCACTCCGAGCGAAGCGCCCCCTTGCAACGCCCGCAGGAGCGTCGCGTTCGTCTCCTCCTTGCGACCTCGCTCCCAGAGCTGCGTGAGCGCCGGGAGCGCCGCGGTCGCGATCGCCTGCCCAACCACCGCGACCGGCACCAGCATCAACCGGCGCGCGTACGTCAACTGCGCCACCGAACCTTGTGCGAGCAATCCTCCGAACCATTTGTCGAACCACTCGTCGACCGTGAGGAGCGACTGGCCGAGCATGAGCGGAGCGGCGAGCGCGAGATACCGCGCGAAGTCGCGGTCCATCCACGAGACGCGCATTCGGACCGGACCGTCTCGACGCGCATCGATGAGCGGCGCGAGGAACGGTCCGAGCACCGCCCCCACCAGGACGCCCCATGCAAACCCTTTCACTCCGAGAGTCGGATAGAGCAGCACGCCGCCCAGGATCGTCGCCAGGTTGTATACGAGCGGCGCCAGGGCGGCGGCCCCGAAGCGACCGCGCGCGAAGAGCGTGGCTTTGAGGATCCCTCCCAGGATGAATGCAACCTGCGCGGGAAGGAGGATCCGCACGGTCTCGACGGTGAGCCGGTGCGCTTCTTCCGTGAACTCGGGGAACTGCAGCGCGATCAGGCGGTCCGCCTGCCACCAGAGCAACCCCGTCACCGCGACCGCGATGATCGCGAGGTTGCCCAACACGGTCGCGAGCAGACGGGATGCTTCCGCCTCTCCGCCTCGATGGAGCGCCCGCGTGTAGAGCGGCAAGAATCCGATGGAGAGCGCGCTGCCGGCGAGCAGGTAGTTGAGCCAATCGGGAATGATGAAGGCGGCGAAGTACGCGTCGGACTGCCAGCCCACTCCCGCGAAGTACGCGAGCATGATGTCGCGGCCGTATCCGAGGATGCGCGACAGCAGGGCGCTCGCGGCGAGGAGCAGAGCCGCCCTGCCCAGGCCGGTCCACTCCCCCTCCGACCCGGATCGGCTCGCGCCATGTTCCACGCTCATGGGCGCGGAGTATATCCGGCCGACGTCCACGATCGCATGCAGGCTACCAACTTATTGTTTAACAATAACTTACGCAGAAATCTGGCCGACGGTGTGAATGGAGTGCGCGACAAGGAGGGAAACAAAGTTCCTTCCGGAGGTACTTGTTCCAACATCTATGCGCTGTCCCCGAGACGCTCGGATGCGTACCGTATTCCTCTGGGGTGCCGGGCGGGTCCGACCGCAAGGAGGGCACGCTCCTGAAACTTGGACCATCGAAGGGAGATCTGATCGACATGAAGAGGGCATTCTCAGCACTCGCGCTACTCGCGCTCACCCTTCCCGCTCTGGCCGCGGCCGAGACCTGGGAAGTCGACAACGCCCACACGACGGTGACTTACAAGATCCGGCACATGCTGAGCAACCTCACCGGCACCTTCGGCGCGGTGAGCGGCACGATCGACTTCGATCCTGAAAATCCTGCCGCAGGCTCGGTCGAGGTGACGATCCCGGTGAGCAGCATCGAGACGCACAACGAGAAGCGCAACGCGCACCTGCAGAGCGAGGACTTCTTCGATGCGGCCAATCATCCGAACCTGACCTTCAAGAGCACGAAGTTCGTCCAGACCGATTCCGGTCTCGACATCGAAGGTGTTCTCAACATGCGTGGAGTCGACAAGCCGGTGACTCTGAATGTGGAGTACCTGGGCATGATGGGCGACGTCGCGGGCTTCAGCGCATCGACGAAGGTCAATCGTCAGGATTGGGGCATCAACTGGAACAAAGCGCTCGACAACGGATCGCTCCTCGGTGATGAAGTGACCATCCAGATCGATGTCGAAGCCAAGAAGAAGGCTGCCTGAGGCAGGATGTGTGAGCGGGCAGGTTTCCACCCCGTCTTTCGTGGAAACCGCCCGCTCGTAATTCAGAAGCCGCGGTAACCGGTGCAACGAGTCCGGCCAGCAGGCGGGACGAGCCCTACGAGGGCAGCGACCCGCTCGAGTCCCCCGACCCAATCCGCGAACCGATTCCTCAGATCCGGAACAGATACTGCAGCTTTGCGAACACCTGCCGTTGTGATTGACGCCAGTCGGAGTCCGGCAGGCTCTGCGTCGGATCCGCTGAAAAATGCTGGTAGTGGCTGGTCGCTCCAAGGAAGAACACCGTGAACGGATTGAGGCGGTACGTCACGAGCGGCTCGACGTCGAACCGATCCGAGAACTGGTTGTACTGGAGCACCACCCGGCAGGACCACTCCCTCGTGAAGTTGTAGATGGAGCGCGTGCGGACGATGTATCCCTCGAACAGGGTGCGATCATCGCCGCGGCTCTTCATCATCGAGTAGTCCCAGCTGGGCTCGATGCGCAGCCGCTGGGTCGGCTTGAGCGTACATCGCGCCGACAGACCGGTCTGATCAGCCAGCTGCGGCGCGGTCGGATCGCGGTAGATTCCCTTCCCCATTCGCAGGTCGAAGCCCGCGCTCAGCACCTCGCCCACCCGCGTGTCCATCCCCGTCGAGAAAATCCGGATTCCGTGGATCACCTCCCGATCGACGCCGAACCGCTCGGCGCTGATCAGATACTCGGTATAGAGCGACGTCTGATAGGGGAACTGGAACCACAGGTTCGGGCGGATCCACTCGTCTTCGAAGTGATTGTCGTGATCGAAGATCCTCCCGATCGAAAGGCTCGGCTCCCAGCTCAATAGCGCGCGCTTGTTGGGCTGGAAGGAGAGGCCGTTCCACCAGACGAGCTGCTGGTAATCGTTCTGCGTGGTGAATCCGTTGTCGGTACGGAAAGTCGGGCTGTAGGACCAGTAGTCGAAGTCGGAATTCCAATTGCGGCCACCACGCTCGATGCTGCCGTAGAAAGCGTCGCCCCAGAAGCTCTCGCCGTCCAGCGCCAGGGTGTGCTTGCCGTCGAACTTGTCCGGCGCGCCGTCTTCATCGAGATCGGTCTCGAAGAAAGTGCTCAGAATCGGCTCGTCCGGCTCGTCGGTGTGACTCGCTGCATACTGCAGCTCGAGGTTGTAGTTTCTGAGGAAGCGCACGTTGGCGTCGGCGCTCAAGACGGTGCCGGAGCCGCTCGCATTGACGCGGCGATCCGTGACGAGCCCGCCGATCCACGAATCGCGATGGAAGCTGTGACGCACACGAGCCAAGTTACTCACGCTCGCCCCAAGCGGAACCAGCACGCTCCGTTCGGAGAGCGGGATTACGAGAGGGGAGTCATCGTCGCGACCCACCAGATAGAGGAGCGCCGTCCTGCCGACCTGTCCGGTGAGCTTCGCGGCCACGGAAGGGTTGTTGATGGAGCGCGGATAGATCGCGTCGATCCAGGTGCCGTAGAGATCGCTCCCTTCCTGGAAGAACGGCCGCCGCTCCGGATAGAACAGCGCGAAGGTGTTGTTCACGTCGATCTGCGCCGCGTCCGATTCGATCTGACTGAAATCGGGATTGATGGTCGCCTCGGCGGAGATGCTCGAGGTGATCCCATAGCGCCCGCTCAAGCTGGCCGCGCCGTCCAGGCGGTCGTTCTCGAAGGGAGCAGTCCGCTCCTGGGAGAGGAGCGCGCCGCTTTGATACCCGAGGGCGCTCGCGATCAGCTCGACATCGGCACTCGGACTGATGTCGCGGATTCCGGAGAGATACCCCCACTGGCACATCCAGCACGGGTCGTCCCGATTCTGCGCTGCCCAGGAGTACCGGCGCCGCACGTCGCGCTGGTGGTCGCGCCACAGGTTCATGCGCCACCTCTGCTCCGGTCGATCTTCGAAGCGGAGGCTGGAGAAGGGAATCGCGAGCTCGACCTGATATCCGGTCTCGGTGATCTTCCCCTTGGAATCCCAGATGAGATCGAACCCGGAATCCTCCGAGCCGTCGCTGTTGACGCGCAGGTCTCCCTGGATCCCGAGCGGATTGACGAAGATCTCATAGCCCCACTGAAGGCTGCCGTAGGTGTCGAGCATGATTCCGAAGTAGTCGTCCGACCAGATGTCGTCGCGCTCGCGGAGCGAAACGCGGATCGTATTCGGATCGTCTTCCGCGATCAGCGCCACATAGAGGTTGGCGTCGTCATAGGTAATCATCGCGCGCGATTGCACCGGCGGCTCGACCTGATCGCCCGGCTCGATTTCGACGAATCCTTCCGCGAGGGTCGCATCCTGCCATCCGGCGTCGTCCAGCTCCCCGTCGATCCGGATCGAGCCGGTCGTCTTGCTGATGTGCAAATCCGGATGGAACTTCGGCTCGACCGCGTGGGCATCCGTCCTCAGGATCGTCAGGGACGCGAGCCCGATCAGGATAGAAATCGGGAGGAGCGGCAAAACTGCGACCCTCGGCAGGAGAAGGTCGGTCCGCCCGATTGCGATCGCCGGGAGATGGGCCGGGATCGGAGCTCGGGCAGCCGCAAACGCTCGCGACCGGAGTTCTCTTCTCGGTGAAGTTGTCGCTTGCTTCCGGAAATGGGGCATGGCTGGGTCCCTGTTCGAAGCGTGCCAGTGCTCGCGGAGATTAGCCCGGGAAGCCCGGGGATCCGATACGCACGATCCATGGAAAACAACGAAGGAGGGATTACCCGGCCGCTCCCCTCGCCCGGTCATAGACGAAGGTCGAGGGAAAAAGGTTCAACTGAATCGATGGAAGCTGCAGGCGATCATGACTGGGCCAGGACCGCCTCGCCCGGATCACTTCGGAGCGAGCGACCGAAGGTGAAGGCGGGTGTCTGGTCCGGTCAGTCCTGAGCAGAGTGGCCTACGGATAACTCCCGGCACCCGCGCCGGGCAGGGCCCCGGTTCAAGCGTGAACCGGGGCGCCCCGCTCCAGCGGAGTCACTTCGAGCTCGAGGATCTTGAGCCGGCGCAAGACCGCCATCTTTGTGGGCACGCCGATTCGCTCCTCGGTCATGTGCCGCTGCAACTCGTCGATTCCACCCACCGGCTCGCCCGCGAAACTGATCAGCAGGTCCCCGCTCAGCAGACCGGCCTCCGCTGCCGGGCTCCCCTGCTCGACGGCCGAGATCTGGATGCCGGTCGAGATCGGAAGACCGAGCGCGCGCACCATCCGGCGTGGAATCACCACGTTCTGTCCCGCGAATCCGAGATGGCCTCTCCGGATCCGTCCCTTGGTCATGAGCTGCGACGCGACGAACTTGGCGGTGTTGATCCCGATCGCGAAGCAGATTCCCTGCGCCGGAAGGATCATCGCGGTGTTGACGCCGATCACCTCGCCGCGCGAGTTGAGCAGCGGCCCTCCCGAGTTGCCCGGATTGAGCGCCGCATCGGTCTGGATCACGTCATCGATCAGGCGCCCGGAGCGCGAGCGCAAGGAACGTCCCAGCGCGGAGATCACGCCCGCGGTGACGGTGTACTGGAATCCGAACGGATTGCCGATCGCGATCGCGACTTGGCCGACGCGAATGGTCGAGGAGTCGCCCAAATCGACGACCGGATGCCCGCCGCCCGGGACGCGGATGACCGCGAGATCGGTGTCCGGATCGTCTCCGATGAGGATCGCCTCGCTCCGGGTCCCATCGACCTCGGTGACCCAGATCCGGTTGGCTCCATCCACCACGTGACTGTTCGTGAGGATGAACCCGTCGTGCGTGAAGAGGAAACCGGAGCCGGTCCCCGCGGGGACGTTGCGCATCTTCTTGTCCGGTCCCGGCACCTTCCGCTCGACCTCGATGTGCACGACCGCGGGACTGACGCGTTCGGCGGCTCCCGAGACGGCATTGGAGTAGGCGTCGAGCAAGGCGGTGTCTTCCACCTCGACCATCGCATCGGCCCGGTCAGGATCGGCCGGCTGGCCGGACGGGCTGTCGGCCGCGGAACGGCTCCTGTCCGCGCGGAAGTCATGACCGCTTCCGGTGACCCTCTCGTGGTTCGGAGCCACGTCATCCAGGAT
>CAMPIC010000094.1 GCA_946886185.1 uncultured bacterium | reverse complement strand
CGCTTCCCCTGCGCCCCGATAACCGCGAGCTCGTGCTCCGGAGCTTCCGCGAGCAGAGCTATCTCAAGTGTTCGCGCTTTCTCGAGTTCCGCGATCCAGAATTCCGTGAGGGACGCGTCGACGCGGCAGCCTTCTACACTTTCCAGGCGTTCGAGCCCCTCATCCTCGCCTGAAACGTCGCCGCGGTACGGGAAGACCGCCGTCGAATCGGTGTTCGGAGTCTCCAGCTCTCATCCTCGCCTGAAACGTCGCGGCAGCGGGCGCTCTGGTCCAGTTGCAGCTCGTTTCAACACGTCTTGTGGCTCATGTGCCGCTGGTGCCCCCGTCGAAGTTCGACGGATCGTCGTTGTGGCGCGTGCTGGCACTGGAGGTGCAGGCTGATAAGGGACCAGGGGCAGGCGGCGAACCAGTCAAGGCCGATGCGCGCTGTCACCGCGCGGATCGAGAACGCGAGGCTCCCTATGTTCATTCGTGGCATGATCGTGGCGTTGTGTTGGATCTGCATGACCTTGGGATGCGGCCCGCGCCCCGCCGAGGATTCGGGAGCGATTCCGGCTCCCGACGCGGATACTTCGTCCGAGGCAAACCAGCTGAGCGGCACGTATGACTACCGCGGAGATGCGGATGAGGGACAGATCGTGGGAACGCTCATCCTGGAGTTCGACCGTGGTCCGGCCGTCGATGGTGCCCCGATTCGAGTGACCGGAAGCTGGGAGCTCGCCGCCGAAGGCGTCGTGCAAGAGATCGGTCCGCAGACCGGCGCCGGACAGCTCGAAGGTGAGTTCCATCCCGACGGAACGATTCGATTGGGTTTGAACCCCGGGATGTTCGACAACAACGTGACTCTGGCCGGAACACTCGATCCATCCGGCCGGAGCTTCTCCGGATCGTGGGATTACAGCAACTTCACCGGGATCGTCTCCACCGGCTCGTTCGACGCGGAAAAGCGCTGACGCGATCGTCCATCGACGAACCATCCAGCCACATCGCGGCGGCGGCGATGTTGGGAGTCGCGATTGCGACTATGGATGGACGTGCTTCTTCGCGGGAACATGCTCCGCACCGGAGGCGGAGCATCCGTGGCACTTCGGCTCGGCGCGCCCGCGAAGTTGGCGCACCACACGGCGCCCCAGATAGACCGCCGCCAGCCCCACGGCGAGGACTGTGATCCCCGCCTGCATGATCGGGTTCATCACGCGCTTCCTCCCAAGATCCGCGTCACCTGGTAGGTGACGAGCGCTCCCAAATACGCAAGAGCGGTCATGTATCCGAAGACGAAGGTAGGCCACCTCCAGGAGTTGGTCTCGCGCCGGATCACCGCCAGCGTCGCGGCGCATTGCGCGCAGAGAGCGAAGAAGACCATCAGGGAAAGCGCGGTGGCGAGATCGAAGAGCCGGCTGCCGTCCGCGCGCCGGGCGCTCGCGATGGTTTCGCGCAACGTGTCCTCGTCTTCCGCGTCGCCGACGCTGAAGATCACGCCCAGCGTGCTGATGACCACTTCGCGCGCGGGGAAGCTCGCGATTGCGGCCGATCCGATCCGCCAGTCCCAACCCAGGGGACGAACCGCCGGCTCGATCCACTTTCCGCCCCGCCCCAGGAACGACTGATGTTGATAGGCGGCCGCCTCCTGCGCATTCAGCAGGTCGATCTGCTCGGCTGCCGTGGTTTGCGCGCGCCGGCGTTCGAATTCCTCGTGGATGGAGCTCGGATGGGGGAAGTAGTTGAGCGCCCAGATCACGATCGAGATCGCGAAGATCACGGTCCCGGCCCGCACGAGGAATGCCCAGCCGCGCTCCAGCACGGTCCGAAGCACGCTCTTCCATCGGGGCAGGCGATAGGGAGGCAGCTCGATCAGAAACGGCGAGGCCTTCCCCCGAAAGAGAGTCTTGCGAAAGATCCAGCCGAGGGGCCACGCCAGCAGCACCCCCAGCGAATACATCGCCAGCATGGTGAGCGCTTGCGCGTCGAAGAATCCGAAGATCAGGACCGAGGGAACGACGGCCGCGATCAGGATCGTGTACACCGGCAGGCGCGCCGAGCAGCTCATGAGAGGCGCGAGAACGATGGTCGCCAGTCGCGTGCGGCGATCCTCGATCACTCGAGTGGCCATGACTCCGGGCACTGCGCAGGCGAAGCTCGAAAGCAGCGGGATGAACGACCGGCCCGACAATCCGACCCGTGCAAAGATCCGGTCCATCAAGAATGCGGCGCGCGCGAGATAGCCGGACTCCTCGAGCAGAGTGATGAGGAAGAACAGGATCAGGATCTGGGGCAGGAAGATGACCACCGAACCGACTCCGGCGATGATCCCATCCACGACCAGGCTCGTGAGCATGCCCTCGCCCAGAAGACCTCCGACCGCATCCCCGAGCCACGCCGTCACGCCGTCGATCAGATCCATGACCGGTGTAGCCGCGGTGAAGATGCTCTGGAACACCACCGCCATGATCACGATCAGCGTGAGGAGCCCCCAGATCCTGTGGGTGAGGACCCGGTCGAGCTGCTGGTGCGCGTCGCTGCGGGTGATCGCGTCCCGCCGGATGGAGTGGCTGAGCGCCTCGCGGATCCATGCGTAACGGCTGGTGGACTCGAACAGTATGTGCGGATGCGCGGCGTCGGACCCTTCCTCGCGAATCGCACGCAGGGTCTCCAAGGCGGCCGCGCCGCCGCGCTCGAACAGGCGGCGTTCGATCGCGCCGTTCCTGTCGACCAGCAGTCGCATCGCTTCGGCGAACGACGGAGGAACGCCGTCGATCACGAGTCGCTGCTGGAGCGCTTCGATCCCGTCGCGGATTCGATCCGGATACTCGATCGCGGGCCTGGGCGCCGGCGTGCTCGCGAGCGCGAGCATCTTCGCCTTCAGCGCGTCGATGCCCTCACCGATCACCGGTTGTACCACCACCACCGGAACACCGAGTGAGGTAGACAGTCGCTCGACATCGATCTCGAGCCCCCGCTTGTGCGCCACGTCGACCATGGTGAGCGCCACGATGGTGGGGAGGCCGAACTCGAGAAGCTGGGTGGTGAGGTAGAGGTTGCGCTCGAGGTTGGAGGCGTCCGCGACGACGATGATGCCGTGAACCGCTTCCTCCCCTTCCACCCGTCCGAGCAGCACGTCGGTGGCGAGCTGTTCGTCGAGGCTGCGGGCGGCCATGGAGTAGGTCCCCGGCAGGTCGATCAGGTCGATCGCGGTGTCGCCGAGCCGAATGCGGCCGACTTTGCGCTCTACCGTGACGCCCGGATAGTTTCCGATCTTCTGGCGAGCTCCGGTGAGGGCGTTGAAGAGGGTGGACTTGCCGGTGTTCGGGTTGCCGAGGATGGCGATTCGGATGGTCGCGGCTCGTGGCGGACCGAGAGGCGGGCGGCCGACTACGTCTTCTGCGGTGCTCACGCGGGCAAGATTGCGATGCACGCGGCGTCCGACTTGCGGAGGCTCAAGGCATAGCCGCGGACTCGAATCTCCATTGGATCGCCCAGAGGCGCAAACCGGACCACTTCGATCTCGGTACCGGGCGTAAGTCCCATTTCCAGGTAGCGCTGCGCGTCGATCTCACCGAGAAAGTTTGCGACGTGTCCGCGTCCACCGGCCCGCAGGCGGTCGAGAGTGGTTTGCATTCGATCAGGTCCTCGCCATTCGATATCCGTAAACGACAATACGTTCGGCCCACGTGGGCACGGGACTGCTTCCTCGGTCTCTGATCAGTAGTATCGTCCATCCCGACGGGAAATGAGATTGAGATTCATTCTCATCCAGAATAAGCCAGATTGATGCCGCGGTTCCATGGTGCCGGATGGAAGTCGATCCTGCACAAAGCATAGATCCACCCTGGATCTGCTCCTATCCGTGCTCCTGCGTATGCCGTCTTCGCCGCGCCAAAGTCCGGTAATTTCCCATAACTGGCTAGATTTCGACCACTTAGGATAGTAGATTGGTGAAGTGCGCCCTCCGCCGGGACGCCCCGGCGTACGGCGAGCTCCGGTCGCCGGGGTCGATGCGCGCCTGGCGCCCGACTCCCGGTCAACAGGGAGCGTCGGCCCGCCGCCTCCCGCACCGGCAGCCGGAGGGCGGCGCCCGAAAGGGGAAGGAAACGGATGGCCGTTCGATTCTTGCTTGGACCGGCAGGTTCCGGGAAGACCCACCACTGCCTGACCCGGCTCCGCGATCTGGAGCGAGCCGGGCTTGCCGGCATCTACCTGGTCCCCGAGCAGTTCACCTATTCGGCCGACCGCGAGCTGTTGGAGCCGCCCGATCTGCGCGGTCTCCGGCACGTTCGTGTCCTGTCCTTTACCAGGCTCGCGTGGTGGATCCGGGAGCGTTGCGGCGAGCGGCCGCTCCGGACGATCGATCCGGCCGTGCGCCCGATGATCCTCCGCAGCGTCATGGAGAGGATGGATCCCGCCGCGCTCGGCCCACTCGCGCCGATGCGCGGACGAGCGGGAGTGTTGGAACAGCTGTCTCGCTTCGTCGGCGAAGTCCGCAATCACGGTCCACTCGACTTCTTCGACGGCCTGCGCGCGGGGCAGACGAAGTCGATCCGGGAGACCGCTCCCACGGCGATTCTCGAAAAGCTCCGCGCGCTCGGCGAGGTGTACTCCGCGTACGCCGCGCGCCTCTCGGAAATGGGCCGACGCGATCCGGAGGAGCATCTCTTTGGACTGGAACCGTTGCTCGCCGCCGACTCCAGCTGGAGCGCGCTCACCTTCTACGTAGACGGATTCCTTTCCTGGACTCGCCGCGAGGCAGAGCTCCTCACCGTCCTGGCGAAGCGTGATGCTCGCATCGAGATCGCGCTCTGCTGCGACCCGGCGGAGCGCTCCGATCCGCGCGTCCCGTTTCGCCCGGTCTTTCGGAGCCTCGAACAGCTCGAGTCCAGGTTCTCCCGCGCGGGGGTGGAACTGCTCCCGCCGGTGCGCTTCCCCGCGGGAGATCACCCCACTCGCTTCCGGTCGCCCGCTCTTCGGCTCCTGGAGCGGCGCCTGTACTACACGTCGGCTCTGGAACTGCCGGATCCCGATGCGCGGCTGCCAAATGGCACCCCGCCGTCCCATCGGGCGAGCCCCCACCAGCCGTCTGACTCTGCCAGCTCGCAACCTCCGCCACTTCCCGCGAGCCCGCAACCTCCCGCGGTGACGCTGCAAGAGACGCGCGATCGGCGGCAGGAGGTCGTGTTCTGGGCGAGGCAGATCGACCGGTGGATACGACTCGAGGCAGAGCCGATCGAACGACACGAGATCGCCGTCCTGCTACGCGATGTCGAACCGTATCGCGATCTGGTGCACGAGATCTTCGAACGGTACGAGATCCCATACTTCATCGACGAACGGCGCAGCGTGCTCGCCCATCCGCGCGTGCGCCTGCTGCTGGGTGCGCTCGACGTGATCGTGGGAGAGTGGCGGCGCGACGCGGTCGTCTCGCTGCTCCGGAACCCTCTCTTGAACAACCCGCCGGCGCTGGTCGACCTGCTCGAGAACCTGTCGCTCGAATTCGGTCGCGACTATGAGCGTTGGTACGACGAGGAATGGGTCGACTTCCTCCATCCTCCGCGCGCGCGCTTCCACGATGTCGCCGAGGAGCTGGCTCCGGCACCGATGGACGAGAAGAAACAGGAGGAGGAAGAAGAAGAGTCCGAACGCGACGTCGAGCGGCAGGTCGGTTCCGATTCCCGGCTCGATCGGATGCGGCTCACGGAACCGATCCGCCGGCAGACCGTGATTCCGCTCTCTCGCCTGGACCGCCGTTGGATGTCGGAACGTTGGACCGGCGCCCAGGCGGCGAACGAGCTCGCGTCGCTGCTGGCCGCGCTCAGCGATGGCAGCGGGGCCGACGCCGCCGGCCTGGACGACTGGAGTCATCGAGTCGAGAGAGAGCTTTCCCGATTGCTCGGAGAGCTCTCGGAGATCTGGGCGGAGCTGCCGGTCTCGGCCGAGGAGCTCGCGCGAACCTTGCGAGAAGGACTGCTGGCGCTCCGCCTCGGACTCGCGCCGCTCCGGCACGATCAGGTCCTGGTCGGGGACGTGCAGCGTTCGCGCGTCCATGGATTGCGCCGGGTCATCGCCGGAGGAATCAACGACACGTCGTTTCCCCGCGCGGTTTCCGACGATCCGGTTCTGGGAGACCGCGATCGCGCCGTGCTCGCCGCGCTGGGAGTGTCCCTCGGGCCGACTGCGCAAGAGCGCCAGGAGGAAGAAGCGTATCTCTTCTACATCGCGCTGACGCGCGCTTCGGAGCGCGTGGTGGCGACGTGGACGAAGCTCGATCCGCAAGGGCGAGAGACCCCTCCCTCGCCGTTGCTCGTAGAGTTGGAGGAAGCGATCCCCGGCGTGGCGCGCAGTCCGGAGGTCCCGCCGGATCCGGACCATCTTCCTCTGGCGTCGCTTCAGACCTCCCGCGAGCTCGGCATGAAGCTGCTCGCGCGCCTGGCCGCGCTCGCCCACGACGACACGCGACTGGAGCCGCAGCGCGCGACCGAGACGCGCGTCGGGCCTAAGGAGTCGGAGATCAGGACTTCGCTCGACGCCGAAGAGTTGGGTTCGGAGATCGCGAACCTGCTCGATGCGGGAGGAATCGGTCCGCCGTCTTTCGCCGCCGGCGCGGCGCTCGCGGGTGCGGCGGCGGAGTTCGATCGCGGACGCGCGGCGTTGTATCTGGGCGATTCGCGGAGGCTGCCGGAGTCGCTGCTCGACGAACTGTATCCGGAGCGCGAAATTTCCAGCAGCGTGAGCCGGCTCCAGGAGTTTGCCTCCTGCCCGTATCAAAGTTTTGCGAAGGGGATCCTGGGACTTCAACCGCGCCCCGAGGCCAAGGTGACCCCGCTCGAGACCGGAACGCTGGCGCACGCCGCGCTCGAGAAGTTCTTCGCGGGTCCGGTCGACGCCGTGGATGCAACCGCTCGCTTGCGCCGGATCTTCGATGAGCTGGCGCCCGATCCCGAGTACCGGGGATTCCAGCTGGACGACGCTTCGCGATTCCGGTGGGGCACCACGCGGCGGGCACTCAGTCGCTTCCTGGAAATGGAGCTCGCGCGTCTGAGCCTCTCGGGATATCGAATCGCGGCGCGCGAGAAAGCCTTCGGACTGGGCAGGCGCGACGGAAGCGCGCCCGGACTGTCTCTTCCGCTGCCGGGCGGGCGTTCGCTCGTGTTGCGTGGACAGATCGATCGCATCGACGTGCGTGAGGATGCGGGGCGGCCTCTTGCGCTCGTCATCGATTACAAACGCTCTTCCCGAAAAGGGCTGCCCGCATCGCTGGAGGCGGGCGTCGATCTGCAGCTCGCCGCGTATCTGCTCTACGTCCGCGAGGTGGAGGGATGGACTCCCGCGGGCGGTCTCTATGTGCCCGTGGTTCCGAATCCGCCACGAGCCGAGGACATCGACGAGACGTCGGGCAATCGGCTCAGGATCCGCGCTCACGGGTTCGTCCTGGAGAACGAGGCGGACCGGATCGACGGCGGTCTCGACTTTCTGGCAAAGAGGAGTCCGCAAAGGATTCCTTCCGAGGACAAGCTCGCGGAGCTGCTCGAAACGGGGCGGAAGTACCTGGTCTCCTACGCGGCCACGATGGCGCGCGGCTGGATCGAGCCGCGTCCCTTGCTGCGGGATTCCCGATTGCCCTGCGAACGATGCGACTTTGGACCGGTCTGCCGGTACCGGCCGGGGAAAGATCCGCGCCGGCGCGCCGCCTCGGAGGGAATGGACGCGATCTCGCCGGCTGCTCCGGAGGAGACGGCATGACATCGTTTCTCGACAGGGCGTGGACCGACGCGCAGCGCTCCGCGATCGGGATCGAGGGACGGGACATCCTGGTTACTGCGGGAGCGGGCACCGGAAAGACCTCCGTCCTGGTGGCTCGCATCCTCCGCAAGCTCCGGGATCGGTCCGCGCGTGATCTCGATCGGCTGCTCGTGGTGACGTTCACGGAGAAAGCGGCCGCGGAGATGCGAGAGCGAATCTACGCGGCGATCTCCCGCGATCCGGAGCTCCGGCGCCTCCTGCCGCAGCTTCCACGCGCGCCGATCTCGACCATCCACGCCTTTTGCGCGCGCCTCCTGCGAGAACAGTTCCTTCTCGCGAAGGTCGAACCCGGCTTCCGCATCCTGGACGAGCAAGGCTCCGTCGAAGCGCTCGAGGAATCGCTCCGCAAAACCTTTCACCGCTGGTACGCGCGCACCGACGAGGCCGGGGAGGAGTTCCAGCGCCTCGTGGAGCTGGCCGGATTCAACGAAGCAGGAGAAGCGCTGCGCAGTATCGTGCGCCGCCTTTACCAATACGCTCGCGCCACGACCGATCCGCGGGCATATCTCGACTCGCTGGGCGAGCGGGGCGCGGCCGGTTCCCTCGGGGAGCTTCCCTGGTATGAAGACTTCGTCGGAGCGCTCGACGACGAGTGGGCGGATGCGCTCGGTTTGTATGCGCACGCCCTTCGGGTGGCGGACGAGGCCGGCTTCAACACCCAGCCGCAGCGGGCTTGTCTCGACTGCCTGTCCAGCTTCGACCCGCGCGA
>CAMPIC010000093.1 GCA_946886185.1 uncultured bacterium | reverse complement strand
CGATCTCTCGCGCGGTCCGGACGCCTAATCGATTCGAAGAGGTGCTCGAGCTGCGAGAGCCCGGTATCGTCACGAACCGCGATGGGGGAACGGATCATGATGTCGGCAATCGGGACCCGGTTGGGAGTGAGGAGTAGATCGCGAATCCTCAAGACTCCTTCGAGCATCCCGGTGTCGCCCACCACGTAGATGTACTGGATCGCGTACTCCGAATAGTTTTCGGGAGCGCGGCGCAGCTCGTCGATCAGATCTCCGACCGTCATTCGGGCGGGAACGGCGAGGAACTCGGTGACCATGAGTCCGCCCGCGACATCGGAGTCGTACTCGGCCAGGCGGCGAATCCCTTCCGCCTCTTCCAGAGGAAACCGAGCCAGGAGAGCTTCGACGCTCGGCTCTTCCATCTCGTTCAGGACGTCGGCCCGTTCGTCGCTGGGAAGCTCTTCCAGTATCGCGGCCGCGTGGCTGGCCGGCAGCTGTTCCATCACGCCGGCGGCCTGCGCGCTGGAAAGCTCTTCGATCCGATCGGCGGCATCGTCCGCCGGCAGCGTCGTCCAGAGCCGGACCTGATCCTCCGCCGACAGGTGCGAGACGATGCGAGCGAGCTCCATTCCGGAAAGTCGATCGAGGTACGCGATGAGCGCGCCCGCATCATTGTGTTGCAGGAGCCGGAGCAGTTGATCCGAGCTCGGAGGCGGCTGGTCGTTGGCGTCGAGCAGCTCCGAAACTCCAGCCATGCCGGGTCTCCTTGTCCGAAGAAGGAGCGCCACCAAGGCGCGTCACCATGGAAACGGCGTGATTCCGGCATCGCACGCGCGGGTGTTCAAATTCCGGTCCGGCAGACGCCGATGTGCTTTCGCTTCGGAAAGTTAGCACGACTCCGCGAAGAGGATGCTGCGGATGTCCCCGGGCGATCGGGGTGCCGAGCCCTGCATCCGGTGGCGCGAGAAGGTGCAGGGCCTGATGGCGCGGGCGCTGAGCGCAATCGGGTGTCGGGCCCTGGATTCGGTGGCGTGCTTCTGATCCAGGAGCAGAAGCACGCGCTTTTCTTCACAGCTAAGTGGATACACACCAAATGTTTACGGAGCCAATCCGGTGGAGGCCTGGATTCCGCAATACACGGACATTTTCCAGATCGAGTAGACATCGATCGGATGTATACTTCCGATTTCCCCGTAGCCTGGAGGTTGGAAGTGCTGGTCCGGACGCTCATTGCTCTCTCGGGACGCTCGCAGCAGCGGCGGTTCGGCCGGCTACTCGAAGAGCAGCAGTCGCTCGTGACCGCGCTCGAGAAAGCGGGAGATCTCTGGGCGCGGCTGGCCGGCGAGCGATTCGATTTCCTCGTGATTTCCAGGGATGTCCTTCCCAACCCGGCGGTGGGATCGATCAATGCGATCCGCCAGCTTCCGGACGGTCCGGAGGTCGCCGTGGTCTCGGATCGGGAAGATCCGGAAGAGCGCGCGCGCATGTTGGCGGCCGGATGTCTCGCCGTCATCTACTCCGGGCTCGACGATGGAGTGATCGGGGAGACGCTCGGCTCGCTCATCCGCCGGCATCGCGAGGAAGCGGTCCGGCGCCTCAAGACCGCTGGAGAGACGCCGCGGCTGGGGGACTTCGTTTCCGCGAGCCGGCCCATGCAGGAGCTGCTCGCGGTCTCGCGCCGCACCGTTCCCTCCGACACCTCGCTCCTCATCGTCGGGCAGACCGGGGTGGGCAAAGAGTGGCTCGCCCGCGCGATTCACGAGGAGGGTCCACGCGCCAGCGGCCCATTCATCGCGATCAACTGCGGAGCGATTCCGGAGTCGTTGCTCGAAAGCGAGCTGTTCGGACACGAAGAGGGAGCGTTCACGGGAGCGCGCCGCGCGCACCGGGGATACTTCGAGCTCGCCCACAAAGGCACGGTCTTCCTGGATGAGATCGCCGAGATGCCGGCGCATCTCCAGGTCAAGCTGCTCCGCGTGCTCCAGGAGCGACGGATCCAGCGGGTCGGCGCGGAGTCGAAGATCGACGTCGATGTCCGGATCATGGCGGCGACCAACCGCGATCTGCACGAGGAGATCCGGGCCAAGCGGTTTCGGCCCGATCTGTACTACCGCATCGGAGTCGTGACGCTCGAGATTCCGCCCCTGCAGGAACGCAAGGAAGACATCCCCGAGCTGGCGCGCACCTATCTCGAGATCTTCCAGGTCCGCCTGGGTCGGTCCGGCCGGCGGATCTCTGACTTGGCGATGGCGGCCCTCATCGAGTACGCGTGGCCGGGAAACGTCCGGGAGCTCATCAATGTCATGGAGCGGGCGGTTTTGCTCTGCGTGGGGGGGGAAATCGGGCTCCACGATCTCCCCGAGAACATCCGCGGCAAGGAGGCAGGCGGGTTCGAGATCCCGGACTCGGGACTCCAGCTTTCCCCGTTCTGGCTGAGCAAGCCGCTCCGCGATGCGCGCCGGGAAATAGTGACCGCTTTCGAGAAGGAGTATCTGCGATCGCTCCTCCAGGAAAACCGCGGGCGAGTGGGCCGGACCGCGGAGCACGCGGGCATCACACCGCGATCGCTGTTCGAGAAGATGCAGCGGTATGGGCTCCGCAAGGAGAGCTTCCGTTCCTAGAAAGGTGAGATCGCCGCGCCGCTCGGGTAGGCTGGTCTCCGCGATCGATGACTGAATGGACCCGAACGCGTCGCGCCCGCGATGGGAAGGGTCAAGGAGGACCTGCCGGGAGTGGCTCTGGCGAAAGGAAGTCGGGTCGGTAAGTATCTCCTGATCTCTCGATTGGGCCGCGGAGCGTTCGCCGAGGTGTGGAAGGCGCTCGACGAGGTCGAAAATCGCAAAGTCGCCTTGAAGATCGCGAGCTCCGCCGCAGTGACCGAGTTCGGGCGCAGCGCCCTCGAACACGAAGCGCGGATGGCGTCTTCCCTCCAGCATCCCCACATCCTGAAGCTGTACAACGCCGGCTGGGACAAGGACCGATTCTTCCTGGCCTTCGAGCTCGCCTCCAAGAGCCTGCTCGACGCCAAAGGAGTGCGCAGGTCGACCAGGCAGAGCAACCAGGTGATCCGCCAGGTCGCCGAAGCGCTGGCCTACGCCCACCGCAAGCGAGTCATCCATCGGGACGTCAAACCGGAGAACATCCTGGTCTTCGATGAGGGGCGGTTCGCGATCGGAGACTTCGGCGCCTCGGTCCTCAGTCGCAATCCGGGCCAGACCTACTCCGAGATCGGCACGCTCGGCTATCTGGCTCCGGAGCAGGCGTACGGAAAGCCGAGCTTCGCGTCGGACATCTTCTCGCTCGGGATGGTGTGGTACTGGCTCCTCTCGGGCAATCATCTGCGCTGGCCCTTCGACTGGCCGGAAGAAGAAGCGAAGCGGATCCGGCGCCGCCTTCATCCCGTGCTCGTTCCGATCCTGCGCAAGATGCTCCGATTCCGCCCCGAAGAGCGCTACCGGACCGGCGGCGAGCTCGTCGAGGCGCTGGAGCGCGCCAGCCGCCGCATCGAGCGCGAGTCAGCGGAGAAGAAGCGTCCCGCGCGGAAGAAGAAGCCGAGGGTGATGTCTCCCCGCGAAGTCGAGGTGCGGCTCTTCGGGCGCCTTTTCGGAAGGAGCCTCGGGCTCCGCTTCCTCTGTCACCGGTGCGAGGGTCCGCTCTCCGAAGAGATGCGTCACTGCCCGTGGTGCGGCACGGGCGATCTCTCCTTTCTCGAAGTGACGAAGTTTCCTCTCGCCTGTCCCTGGTGCGAGCACGGCGTCATGCCGGAGTGGAACTACTGCCCGTGGTGCTATGCGGGACGATTCGAATCGAACGGCCGCAAGCCTCCGCTCGACCCGAAAGCGGAGCGGATCTGCCCCACGACGGGATGCGGGGGCCAGCTCCGGCCGTTCATGAAGTACTGCCCCATGTGCAAGACGCGCGTCCGGCGGCGATGGTCGCATCCCGCTCTCGTGGATAGCTGCCGCCGGTGCCGCTGGCCGATCAACCACGACTACTGGAGATACTGCCCCTGGTGCGGGCGGCGCGATCCCAAGGCGGGTCACTTCGTGTGACGCGCTCCGGCTGGCGGCGGCTCGACCACCGACTGTAGCGGCGATCTCCCCGGCACCACGGGGGCTTCCCGCCTTCGTGCCGCATGCCGCCGGACGCGTCGATCGAAGATGCGAGTCCGCGCCGACGAAATGCATCCTCTCGGACTCTTCTTTCGTAAGCTGCCCGTCGGTTGCCCGTCTCGCGGTGACGCTTCGCCGCCGAGGGGACAACCGAACACGCCAATTACAGAAAATCCCCGGGGGGAGTCATGCTCTCGATCCGCAACCTCGTGAAGATTTACCCAGGCCCGGTCATCGCACTGCGCGGCATCGACCTGGAGGTGCCGGCAGGAATGTTCGGACTGCTCGGTCCCAACGGGGCGGGCAAGTCCACCTTGATGAAAATCGTGGCCGGGCTGCTCGAGCCGACTTCCGGAGAGATCTCGCTGGACGGGGTGGACGTGCTCGCGGATCCGGCGAGGGTCCATCGGAAGCTCGGATATCTCCCGCAGGACTTCGGGTTCTATCCCAACCTCTCCGGCCAGGACATGCTCGCCTATCTCCTGGACCTCAAGGGCGTGCAGTCGAATGGGAGCCGCAAGGCGCTGATCGCCGATCTGCTCGAGCGCGTCAACCTGACCTTCGCCGCCAAGCGAAAAGTGAAGGCATATTCCGGCGGGATGCGGCAACGGCTCGCCATTGCGCAGGCGATCGCGGGCGATCCGCAGTTGATCATCGTGGATGAACCGACCGCCGGGCTCGATCCCGAGGAACGTCACCGCTTCTATCGGATCCTCGCGGAGCTGGCCCAGGATCGCTGCGTCATCCTCTCGACCCACATCGTCGAGGATGTGGCGGTGCTTTGCCCCCGTTTCGTCGTGATCTCCGCCGGCAGAATCGTGGCGCAGACCACCCCCACCGAGGCAAAGGAATCTCTCCGCGGACGCATTTACGAAGGGCGGGCCGTGGAGCTGGGAGATATCCGGGAACGCTACCGGGTCACGCAAGCGGTGCTGGTCGAGGGAAAGAATCGAGTCCGGATCTTCGCGCGGGATGGAGCGGTTCCCGCAGGCTTCGTTCCGGTGGAGCCTACCCTGGAAGATGCATACATGACGCTGGTCGCCGCCGGGCGGGGCGAGTTAGCTGAGAGCGGAAGCGCCGCCAGACGGGACGCGTCAGTCGAGAGCGGTCGGGTGGCCGAATGAACCGCCGTTTCGCGCGCGTCTTTCGGGGAGAGCTTCGCTATCAGATGACCCGCCCGCTCTTCTGGGTCTTCCTCGTCTTTCTCTTCGCGAGCTCGTGGGGTCTTTCCTCCGGTTTCATGCGGATCGAAGCGGGGGACTGTGACGTCGGCGGGGAAAAGATGTTCGTGACCTCAGAGTTCGCGATGGGATTCGTCCTCTCCGTCCTCGGATGCCTCTACTACGCGTTCTTCGTCGCGGTTCAGGCGGGGATGGCGATCGTGCGCGATGAAGAGCTCAAGGTGGGAGAGATCCTGCATGCGACTCCTCTGACGCCGGGCGAGTACGTCTGGGGGAAATTCAGCGCCATCTTCGTGACGTTCCTGGCGGTGCTGTTCCTGCAGCTCGTGTTTCACGCCTTCTTCAACCATGTCGTGCCCAACCCGTCGGCCGCGGAGTTCCGCGGTCCCTTCGATCCGCTCGCCTATCTCAAGCCGGCGCTCCTCTTCGTCGTTCCGTTCCTCATCCTCGGGTGCGGAACGCTCTTCGCGATCGGAGAGCGCACGCGCAAGCCGATCCTGATGTTCTCGACCCCGGTCGCATTCATCATCATCTGGGCGTTCTTCCTAATAGAGTGGTCTCCCTCCTGGCTCGATCCGCGCATCAATCGGCTCCTCATGTGGATCGACCCATCTGGATTCCGTTGGTTCAACGAGGTGTGGCTGAAAGTCGATCGAGGCGTGAGCATTTACAACCAGGCGCCGATCGGGTTGGACGGAACGATCATCGGCAGCCGGCTCGCGATGATCGCGCTCGGACTCGGCTCGGTCGTGCTGACCCATCGCAACTTCGCGCGAGCGCAGCGCGGCAAGAGAGTGAGCTCGCGGGAGCTCGCGGAGTCCAGGACGATCCTCGAGGCGGAAGCGGCCGGCCGGGAGCACTCGCTTTCGAGAGCCTCGGGTGCGAACCGTGAGATCGCGCTTGCATCTCCCGTGGATGCGGCGCCGGCGGAGAAGCCGCTCTCGCATCTGGGAATGTGCAGCTCCGTGCCTGGATTTTTACGCGGGGTGCTGACCGTCGCGAAGTTCGAGGCCAAGAATCTCCGCAACCAGCCGGGGCTTTACCTCTTCGTCCCGCTCATCGTCCTGCAGGCGATCGAAAATGGATACTTCCGCACGGGACCGTTCGATACGCGCCTGCTTCTGACCTCGGGCACGTTCGCCGCTTCTTCGATGAATACGCTCACTCTTTTGGTCTGCCTTCTCATCCTCTTCTTCACCGTGGAATCGGTGCTGCGCGAGCGGAACACCGGAGTCGCGCCGATCGTCTATTCCACGCCTGCGCGCAGCGGAGCCCTCCTCTTCGGAAAGGCGATCGCGAACAGCATCGTGGGCGTGGTGGTTCTGTTCGCGGCGTTTCTGGGCGGCGCCGGAGTGATGATGGCGCAGGGCAAGGTCTCGATCGAGCTCGAACCGTTTCTCCTGATCTGGGGACTCCTCCTCATCCTCACGTTCCTGGTCTGGTCCTCCTTCATCATGGCGGTGCTCTCTCTGGTGCGCGATCGCTACCTCACCTACGCGATCGGACTGGGAGTGCTGATCCTCTCCGGATTCCTCCAGACGTGGGGGAAGATGAATTGGGTGTGGAACTGGGATCTGTGGAGCGCGATCACCTGGACCGACTTCGGCTCGATCGAACCGAATGGATTCGCCGTCCTCTGGAACCGGATCTTCTATCTCTGCCTCACCGGGCTCTTCCTCGCCATCGCGGTGCGGGCGTTTCCACGCCGCGAGTTGGACGTGGCGCGCGTCATGGACCGGATGCGTCCCAAGCCGATACTCCAGGGACTGCTGCGGATGTCCCCCTTCTGGGCGACCGCGCTGGCGGCCGGAATCTTCCTGGGAATCCAAGTGCAGCAAGGATTCCAGGGCAAGGCGGTCGAGCAGCGCGAGCGCGATCATTGGAGGAAGAACATCCTCACCTGGCTGGACGCGAAGCAGCCGTACATCGCGGGAGTCGACGTCGACCTCACGCTCGATCCATCGCGGAGCCACTTCGCCGTGACGGGGTCATACGACCTGTTTCACGATGGAGACCGGCCGATGGAGAGCTTCGCGCTTTCCGTGGGTGATCACTTCGACAGCCTCAAATGGACGCTCGATGGCGCTGCGCTGGAGCCGGAGGATCGAGAGCGGCTTTTCGTCTTCCATATGGACCCGCCGCTCGCGGCCTACGACACGATCCGCGTCGGATTCTCGCATGAAGGCCGCATTCCCGATGGTGTCACGAAGAACGGCGGAGGGCTCGGAGAATTCATCCTCCCGTCGGGAGTGGTGCTCACCAGCTTCTCCAACAGTTTCCTTCCCACCGTCGGGTTTTCGGGCGAACGCGGAGTCGATCCTGAGCATCCGCTCGAAGCGAAGGTGTTTCCAAAGAACTTCTACGTCGGAAAGACCAAGCCGGCGTTCGGAAGCCAGCGACCGTATCCGGTGCGGACGCGCATCACCGGACCCGACTCCATGGAGTATCACGGCGTCGGCGTTCAAACGGCGGAGACTGTGGAGAATGGGCTCCGCACGGTCGTGTGGGAGAGCGACGAGCCTGTGAACTTCTTCAACGTGGTCGGCGCCACCTGGGAGGTATGGCAGGGCGAGGGCACCGCCATCTATTACTACGCCGAGCACGACTACAACCTCGAGGAGATGGGAGTCGCGCTCGATGCGGCGCGGAAGTATTTCTCCGAGTGGTTCTATCCGTTCCCGTGGCGCGAGCTCCGTCTTAACGAATTCCCCGGGCTCGCTTCTTACGCGCAGGGATTTCCGTCGAACATCACCTTTTCCGAATCGATCGGATTCCTCACGCGAAGCAGCCCTGAAGTGAACACGGCGTTCCTGGTCACCGCGCACGAGGCCGCGCATCAATGGTGGGGGAATCTGCTCCTCCCCGGGGAAGGCCCCGGAGGCAACATCCTCTCCGAGGGGATGGCGCACTTTTCCACCATCCTCTTGTTCGATCAGGTTCACGGCGAGCGCGGGCGGATCGAGTTCTGCAAACGGATCGAGGAACAGTACGGCGACAATCGTCAGGTCGATTCGGAGCGTCCGCTGGTCCTCATCGACGGAAGCCGGCCAGGAGACAACACGGCTACATATGACAAAGGAGGGTGGGTTTTCTGGATGCTGCACGACTTGATGGGAGCCGACTCAAGTCTCGCCGGGATCCAGCAGTTCATGCGCACCTACCACGTGAGCGATGATCATCCCGTGTTGCAGGACTATGTCGCGGCGCTTCGTCCTCACGCTCCTGACCCGACCGC
>CAMPIC010000092.1 GCA_946886185.1 uncultured bacterium | reverse complement strand
GCCTCGTATTTCCAGCTCCCGCGGGAAGCGAGTCCGGACATCAAGATTCCGTTCGTGATGGTCTATGCGCCGTACGCGGGCGCCTCCCCCACCGACATGGAGCAGCTGGTCACGCGCAAGCTCGAGAACGAGCTCAAGGGTCTCGCCAACCTGGTGGAGATGACCAGCAGCTCTTCCGAGGGCGTCGCGACGATCGTGCTCGAGTTCGACTCCGACACCGAGATGAGCGAAGCGCTGCAGAAAGCGCGGGATGCGATCGAGCTGGCCAAACCGGATCTCCCCGCGGACGTCCGCGAGGATCTCCTCATCTACGAGCTCTCCGCGGAACAGTGGCCGATCCTCCAGATCGTGCTCGCGGGCGACTACGACCCGGTCCGGCTCAAAGAGGTCGCGGAGGATCTGCAGGAGGAGGTCGAGCAGATCTCCGGAGTGCTGGGAGTGGATCTGACGGGCGGCGTGGAACGCGAGGTGCGCGTCGAAATCGATCCGGATCGGCTCCGCTTCTATGGGATTTCGCTCCAGGATGTGAAGGATGCGATCCAGTTCGAAAACATCACCCTCCCGGGCGGGGATCTCGCCTTCGGCACGTACGAGTATCAGGTGCGCGTGCCCGGGGAGTTCCAGACGGTCGACGAGATCGGATCGGTGCTGGTCAATCTCGCGGCGCCGACTCCGGTGTACCTGCGCGACGTCGCTACCGTCTCCTTCGGACTGGCCGATCCGGAGACCTACTCGCGTAAGGAGGGCACCGATTCGATCACGCTCTCCGTAAAGAAACGGAGCGGAGAGAACATCGTTCGCATCGCCGAGGAAGTGCGCGCCACGCTCGATCGTTTCCAGGATTCCTTCCCGGAAGGAACGAACGTCACCATCACCAACGACCAGTCGATCTATGTGCGCGACATGGTCGCTGAGCTCGAGAACAACATCATGAGCGGCCTGCTCCTGGTGGTTGCGGTGCTGTTCCTCTTCCTCGGTTTCACCAACTCCCTGTTCGTCGGCGCGGCCATCCCGTTCTCCATGCTCATCACCTTCATCTTCCTCCGCGCCCTGGGGATCACCCTCAACATGGTGGTGCTTTTCTCTCTCATCCTCGCCGTTGGAATGCTGGTCGACAACGCCATCGTGATCGTGGAGAACATCTACCGGCATCGGAACGAGGGGAAGGGAGCGAACGAAGCGGCGAGCTTCGGCACGCACGAGGTGACGATGGCGGTCATCGCCTCCACCGCCACCACCGTGGTCGCATTCGGTCCGCTCGTCCTTTGGCCCGGGATCATGGGAGAGTTCATGAAGTACCTCCCCATCACCGTGATCGCCGCCCTCATTGCGTCGCTCCTGGTAGCGCTGGTGTTCAATCCGGTCCTGTGCGCGCGGCTCATGAAGCCGGGCAAACCTTCGGAAGAAGGAGCGCGTCCGGGCGATCGCATCATGGAGCGGAGCATCTCGATCTACCAGCCGTTCCTCCGAAAAGCGCTCCGGTACAAAGCGCGCACCCTCGGGATCTCCTTTGCCGCGCTCGTGCTTCTTCTCGTGTTGTTCGGGAAGTTCAATGCCGGAGTCGAGCTCTTCCCGGACACCGAGCCGCAATACGCGTCGATCCAGATCGAGGCTCCGAGCGGCACGCGCCTCGAGCTCAGCAACGCCTACGCGCGTGAGGCGGAGAAGGCGGTCGCCGAGCTGGCAGATCTCGAGACCTACATCACGCAGGTCGGCGCGGGCAAGGACGCGTTCGGCGGGAGCACCCAGGCTCCCCCCAATCTCAGTCTGATCAGCATGGAGTTCGTTCCTCTGGAAGAGAGGACCCGCTCGTCACGCGATCAGCTCGAGGAACTCCGCCGCCGGATGGCTGACTTCACCGGCGCGAACATCACGATCGAGAAGGTGGAAGACGGTCCGCCGACGGGCAAGCCGGTCAATATCGAGATCTCGGGACGGGAGTTCGCGGTCCTGGGCTCGATCGCGGATCGCATCAAGGCGCGCATCCGCGGCGTTCCGGGGCTTGTCGACTTGGAGGACGACTACGATCGAGGGAGGCCCGAGATCCAGATCCGGCCGGACCTGGAGAAGGCGGCGCGCTACGGTTTGCGCCGCATGGATGTGGCGAGCACGATTTTGACCGCGATTCGTGGAGAAGAGGTGACGCAGTACCGGATCGGCGAAGACGAGTACGACATCGTGGTGCGGTTCGCTCCCTCGGCGCGGCGGAGCGTGGAAGATCTGCGCGATCTCACCATCTTCTACGAGGGGCAGTACATTCCGCTCGAAGCGTTCGCGGAGGTGTCCTACGAGGCGGGCTTGGGCGCGATTCAACGGCTGGACGGGCGCCGCGTGGTCACGGTGACGGCGGATGTGGGCGCCGGTTACAACGGAAATGCGGTCCTGGCGGAGGTGCAGAAGGCGCTCTCCGACTTCTCGATGCCGCCCGGATACCGCCTCGACTACACCGGAGAGAGCGAGGACCAGGAGGAAGCGCAAGCGTTCCTCGGCCAGGCGTTCCAGATCGCGCTTCTGCTCATCTTCCTCGTGATGGTAGCGGAGTTCGCATCCATCACGGTTCCGATCGTCATCATGACGAGCGTGATCCTCTCCCTCATCGGAGTGTTTTTCGGATTGCTCATCACGCGGACTCCGTTCGGCATCATCATGACCGGAGTGGGAGTGATCTCGCTGGCCGGAGTGGTCGTCAACAACGCGATCGTGCTTCTGGACTACACGATCCAGCTCCAGAACAAAGGCATGGAGAAAGTCGAAGCGCTCGTCACCGCGGGTCGGACTCGTTTCCGCCCGGTGATGCTGACCGCGGTGACCACGATCCTGGGATTGATCCCGCTCACCACGGGGCTTTCTCTCGACTTCGACCGGCTCTTTCACGGGGATCTGCGGCACGCCTTGATCATCGGAGGAGAGTCGAGCCAATGGTGGGGCCCGATGGGAGTCGCGGTGATCTGGGGGCTGACCGTCGCGACGATCTTGACGCTGGTCGTCGTCCCGGTCGCCTACGCTTCCCTCGATGAAGTGAAGGCAGGCTTCCGGCGCGCCGTCACGAAGCCGGCATCGCTTCTGCGCCGGCGCGCCGCGGAGAGTTAGCCGAATCGTTGGCGGAGCAGAAGAGTTGGTCTGAGACTGGCTGGACGGCCCGTGACTCGCACATGGCCGTCCAGTGCTAGCCGCGAATCTTTACTTCTGGTCGTAGGTGGCCTTGATCCGGCCCCACGTGCTGTTCACGATCGGAGTGGCTCCCCCGAACTCGATCTCGAGGTTGTCCACGCCGACGTTCCACTGCTGAAAGATCGCGAAGAAGCAGGGGTCGATCCACCAGATCTCGACCTGCTCGACGTTCGAGATCACGTCCTGCCACGTGACACCCGGACGCAGGTTCTCGCAGTCGCCGACCCAACCACCCTTCCAACCCGCGGGGAGATCGGTCTCCTCGCTCGGAATGGCGACGTCGTAATGGACCCAGCCTTGCCCGACGCGCGGAACGTTCGGACCGACGAAGTAAACATAGTCGTCGTCTTCGACGTCCGCGGTGCCCTTGCGATCGCGCAGCAGAAGCGTGATGGAGAACCCTTCTCCGTCGGGGAAGTTCATGTCCTGCGTGATCGCGTCCCAGCTGATCCGGCTCACGCCGTTCGCCACGTAGTCTCCTTCGAAAGGAGTCCCGGAACCGGGAAGGCTCTCGAGAATCGGAGCGAACGTGTCATAGGTCGGCTGATGGAGGTAGGAGCCGGGATTGCCGCCCGACGATTCGATGACATCGAACCCGCGGATGAACGCCCAGCCGGCTTCATTGGTGCCGCCTTCGAAATCATCGACGAAGGTATCGGCGCCGGCAATGCCGGGCAATGCGAGCGCGAGTCCGAGGACGATGGGAAGGGTTCGGCCGATCGTGCCAGCCAAGCGAGCCATTCGTGTTATTCTCATGACGTCTCCCTCGATAGCGAATGTCAAAATCACGAGTTGTCGTTCGACCTTCTCAAGTTTACCCCGCTTCACGAGGAAACGAAGGAGGATTCTGACGTCATCGGGATCGATATCGCGAGGCTGGTTCACGGCGTTGTTCCTGATTTCGCTATCCGCATAGACGTCACCGGGAACGCCGCTGGGAGTCATGGACCCAGCCCACCGAGGACCATGCGGAATGCGACGGCGCCCAACCTGATCAGCGGTCAAGTCATTCGTACTCGATGCCCAGTAGCCGCGAGAGGGCGCCGATCGTCCCCATGTGCTGGAACGGGTGCGTGAGACCGAGCGTCATCAGGCACGTACCGCGCGTCAACCGAACATATCCCGCCAGCATCTCTTCGCCGTTACGAAGGGCCAAGCCTTCCTCGAAGAGGGCCGCGCGCACCCGGTCCGGATCGAGCGGAACATCCAGGGTCTCTGGATCCAGGACCGTGACGATCTCGCGTGTCCGCGCGCGTACAGCTTCCGTATAGCCACGCAGCCCTGCGATGTCGATCGCGGCACCCAGCTCGTCGACCTCCTCGTACGTCATTCCGCCGCCCATGTGGCGCCAGGGAAGATTCATCCGCGCGGCCCATGCACCGTCATCCAGAACCTGAGGACGATCGGCGATGAAGCGATTCAGCGCCGCGTCTTCCACGCGGGTAAAGTGCCAGATGTTCCACGCGATCGAGGTGAGACGCGGATGGGGACGCGCACGCATCTGCTCGTCCGTCGCCTGCTCCCACACGCCGGCAAGCCAGAAGCCATGAAACGATTCCTGGCGCTGCAGAAACAGCTTCGCGAGAGTCATGGATGGGCTGTCCTCCGGGTCGCGTCTCAGCGTGTGACGATCATCTTCTTCGTCTCTACGCCCGAGCTGGTCGTGAGTTTATAGAAGTAGGTTCCGGCAGACAGCTTCGAAGTGTCGTACGACACGCGATGGACTCCAGCCGGCCTCTCGCCGTTGACCAGCTTCACGATCTCCCGCCCGGAAACGTCATAGACCACGAGGCTCGCTTGTTCCGCCTCGGGAAGGGAGAACTCGATCGTGGTCGGTCCCTGGACGGGATTGGGATAATTCTGACGAAGCTCGTGACGCACCGGCAGGACCTCCACGACATCCGCGGGATCATCGCCCGCGATGTCGCGCTTGTAGACGCCGCGCCCGTAGGTCCCGGCCACGATCCAGAACGTTCCGTCGATGGCGCGCTGATCGAGCGTGGCGAGCTCGGTCACGATCGCCGCATCCGGCATGCCGTTGTTCCAGCGATGCCAGTTCGTGCCGCCGTTCGTGGTGCGGAAGCAGCCGAACTCCGAGGAGACGTAATAGGTGTTGTCGTTGGTCGGATGGACGACCAGATCCGAAAGAGGCTGATCGGGCATGTTTCCGGTGATATTGGTCCAGGTCTGTCCGCGATTCGTCGTGCGGTAGAGCTTCTGTCCCGGCGTGCCCATCCCGTTCATGATCGCGTAGGCCTTGTTCGGGTCGCTGTGATGCGGCGCCACCTTGCGTACATAGACTCCCGAGGGGAACGAGCCTCCGCGGTCGTGCCAGTTCTGCTGATCGTAGACGTGGAGCCTCCCCGCTCCGAACGTGGGGGAGCAGGCATAGAGGACGGCAGTAGGGAACGTGTAGATCGACGCCGTGAGCTCGTGCACGTTCGCGGGGAAGCCGGACGGATTGAGCTTCTCCCAGGTGGCTCCGAAGTTCCGCGTTTCGTACACATGGTTGTTCGCGTTGGTGTAGAGATAGATGGGCGCGACCTGGTCGTTTCGGATCCTTGGATTCCAGGTGGTCGAGGGGTCGATCCCGGTGTTGATGTCGATCCACGTCGCTCCCTTGTTCGTGGAACGGAACCGACGGAACCCGATGGGAGCTCCATACACCCCATCCACACAGTAGACATGGTTGGCATCGTTGGGATCGACGGAGAAGCCCGCGCCGTCACCGCCATGGCGGTAGAACCAGTTCACGCCGCCGTTCTCCGTGATCGACATGCCGTTGTCCTGCGAGCCTCCTCCGATCACGTTCACGTCGTTCTTACCGGCATGGATGTTCACGTACTGCGTGATCGGCTGGAGATTGCCCCCCGACTCCCAGGTTTGCGCGTTGTCGAACGAGTAGCTCCAGCCTCCGTCATGCCCGAGCCAGACCTGGAGGCCGTCGCTGTGCCAGTAGCCCGCGTGGTAGTCGACATGGAGATGGGGATACGACGTATGCTGCTGCCATTCGGCGCCTCCGGTGTAGGACACCCAGAGGCTCCCGCCACCCACGAGGACAGCGCCGTTGTTCGTGGGGCTCACCACGACCATGTTGTTGTACCAGCCCTGCCCCCACATGTACTCGACGGGCGGCGTGATCGTGCTCCAGGTGTTCCCTTCGAGATCCCAGCAGAGGTAGACGCCCTGCACGCGGTAGTCATTGCCGGCAAAGGCCACGTACATCCTTCCAGCGCCGTGGCCGTTCGTCGTAGCGACCGCTCCGCGCGTGACTCCCGAGGTCGGGATGCCGGGCGAGGTCACCTGGGCCCAGGTCGCGCCGAGGTCCGTGGACTTGTAGAGGCCGAATCCCCAGACCGTCGTGTAGAGCACGTTCGGGTTCAGCGGATGAAAGGCGAGGTCGGTGCAGCGCGCGAAGGACAGGGTGCGGGTCCACGTCTCGCCGCCGTCCATCGAGCGGTAGTAGCCGCTGGTGGTGGCCGCATGGACCGAGTTGCCGTTCGGATGGTAGCGCACGCGATAGAAGCCGCTCGGCTCCGGGCTCATCGGCTTCCTGGTCCAGTCGGTCGAGCCGCTCCTCTTGTACAGTCCTGCGCCACCGGTAACATCCGGTTCGCCGGTTCCGACGATGATCGTCTGAGAGTCGTGGGGATGCGTATCGAACGTCGAGACGCACTGGCTCTTCAGGTTTTCGGTCAACGCGACGGGGAATCCCACGAAGAACTCCCAAAGCCCGCCGCTTGCCGCCGCGATTCGGATGCTCGAAGCGCTTTCGGCTTCGATATCGAGGATCCGGCCGGTCCACCGGCCTCCGTCCGCGTTGCGCATTCCGTAGGGGCCGAGAGCCTGCCAGTTGTTGACCGCGCGCTCGCCGCCGATCTCATCCTCACTGGGAAGTGCTTCCACGTCCGACCAGATCCGGTCCAACTCCGGCGGCTCGAGGATGCCCGGGTAGGGACGGTGCCACTCTTCGAAGAACCAGCGCGCGAGATCCGGACCTTTGAGCGGACCCTCTTCCGACGCGACTGGTGCTCCAACTTGGGCGCCTTCGTAACCGGGGAGCCTGCCACTCGTGGCGTCGCGTGCGGGAACATCAGATCTCTCGGAGGCCGCGTTCTCCGAAGTCTCGCCTTCACCTTCAGAGATCTTCAGGCGATCCAGATCCGCGTCGGAAATCTCGCCGCTGCTGAGAACGCTCGAAAGACTTGCTTCCGTGTCCTGCAGCACTCGACCGTCCAGCAGGATCACGCCGAATGTCGCGGATGCCAACGCGACCAGCGTGAGCTTCTTCCCGTTCATGCTCCCCTCCTTGCGTCACCGATGTCCCTGATGCGTCCGAGCGACGCGTCCCAGCGTTGTTCATGCGGATGGGCGTGAGCGAGTGTATCGGCATTCGCGAGGTTTGCCGCTCGTAATGTCACGCATCACGAATCTTTCGATCGTCGCGTTCCGTGCGTGGAGGGATTGCACGACCGAATGCATCGCTCCCGCCCTTACGAAGTCGTAAGGGAGAACCGGGCGACATCACGCACAGCAAGATCGAGGCGAACGCGACTCGAATTCTGGAGGGCGAATGGTTGCGTAGAGGAAGAGATCGTGGTCGTCAGATCCAGGGATGGTGATCGCTTTACGAAGTCGTCCTTCGAGCGCGAGGCCGCAGGCTTCCGCCACTTTGCGGCTCGCCACGTTCTCCACGCTGCAGTGCCACGACAGGCGATGGAAGGGCCACTCGTCCCACGCCCAGGAGATCAGCGCGGCGAGCACCCGACGTCCGAGCCCCCGTCCTGCTTCGTCCGCGCGGATCCACATCCCCATCTCGCATCGGCCGCCATCGAGCGGCCCTTCGCGCAGGTGGAATCCGGTGCCGCCCAGCACTCGCGTCTCGGACAGATCGAAGATGCCGATGATGAAGTCCTCTTGGAGGAGGTAGCGGGCATGGAACTGCCGCACGCGAAGCTCGCACTCGATCGGATCTTCGTGAGGACGCGCCCAGATCATGAATCGCCGGAGGTGCTCGTAGGATACGTTGAGCGCGTCGGCCAACGCGACGCCGTCTCCGGATTGGTAGCTCCGAAGGACGAAGCCGTTAGCCTCCCTGCGGAACGGGGCAAGGAACGAGTGGGAACGCATGCCGCCGATGGTGCCAGGTCGAGACGGCTGTTGGGAAGCACTCGATTGGAATCGTTGCACTGGTGTGGGCCACGTCACTTCGGCGCCGAGGCCAGCGGAGGATGTTGCGGAGCCGCGCCCGTCCACCGGAGCACCGACTGCCCCGGCCCACCGGGTTGCTCTCCTTCGATGATGTGATAGCCGGAAGCGAGGCACAGCCACGCGGCGAGAAGAATGACTGGAACACGC
>CAMPIC010000091.1 GCA_946886185.1 uncultured bacterium | reverse complement strand
CTGCCCGACAGCACCTACTACGTGCGAATCCGATCCGAGGACGAAGCGTTCAACCGATCGCCTCCTTCGAACGTGGCCTCGGGGATGGTGGGAGACGCGGTCGCCCCGGCGCCGATCACCGACTTGCGAGTCAGCGGACCCATTACCGCATCGCGCGTGGAGCTCCGCTGGACCATGACGGGAGACGATGGCATGCGCGGACCGGCCACCGGAACGGAGATGCGCGTCTCTTCCAGTCCCCTCGACGCGGCCAACTGGGAGGAAGCCGAGATCGTCGCGGAACTTCCCCGGGCGGAAGAACCTGGTGTGGAGCAGTCCATCCCGGTCACCACGCTGCAGGCGAGCAGCACCTACTACTTCGCGATTCGCGCGATCGACGATGCAGGAAACATCTCGCCGATCGCATCGTCGCTCCGCGTCGACACGCCCACCATCACGGTGCGCGCTTCCGATGGAAGCGAGACCCGCTATCCCTCGGTTCGCGCCGCGCTCGCAGCCGTGGGCGAGAACGAGACGATCCAGCTCGGTCCCGGAATTTTCGACGGCCCCGAGAATCGCGATCTAGAGCCGGCGGGTCTCGGCATCACCATCCGCGGCGCCGGCGCCTCCGAGAGCGGCACCGTCTTCGATCTCGAGCGCGCGGGTCGAGCCTTCTACTTCCATCGCGCGGGAGACACGGGAACGGTCTTGCAAGGCGTGCTCATCCGCAATGGATTCGCCGTCGACACCGCGCCCGGATTCGGGGGAGCGATCTTCTGTTTCGGCGGCGCGAGCCCCACCCTCGTCGATTGCGTCTTCGAAAGCAACGAGGCGGTGGCGCGCGGCGGCGCGGTGGCCGCGCGCTCAGGCTCCTCTCCTCTGATCTCGTCGTGCGAATTTCGAGGCAACCGCTCCGGGATCGACGGCGGCGCGCTGGAGGCGGACGAGATGTCGCGGCTGGGGATCACGAGCTGTCTTTTCGAAGGCAACGAAGCGCGCGGTCGAGGCGGGGCGATCGCCTTGCACGGCAACTCCGGCGGAGAGATCCGCGACTGCGAGTTCCGTGACAATCATGCCGGCGATTTCGGTGGGGCGATGGCGGCGATCGGCTCCTCTCCCCTGATCACCGATGGCCGCTTCCAGGGCAACGGCGCGGGGCGAGGAGGCGGCGCGCTGCTCTGCTTCGAAGGATCGAGCCCGACTCTCGACCGGTGCCTGTTCCGCGCAAACGAAGGAGGCGCCTGGGGTGGCGCGATCTACTGCCTGGTCGGATCCTCTCCCGTGATCGGCGGATCGGTCTTCGATGCGAACTCGGCGGTGGAAGGAGGGGCGATCCTGGCGTTCCGCAACTCCTCGCCGGCTCTCGCCCATTGCACTCTGGTCCGCAATCGCGCCTGCTTCGGCACCGCCATCCGATGCGTCGAATCGGGAAGTGGAGTCCGCGTCGATCGCTCGATCCTCGCCTTTGGAGGAGTTCCCGGCTGCACCGGCGGCGCCGGTCTCGCCATCCACCTTCAGGATGGCGCCACCGCAGCCGTGAGCTGCACCGACATCTTCGGCAACGTCGGTGGAGATTGGGTTCGGTGGCTGGAGGGGCAGGAGAGCCAGAACGGAAACATCGCCGCCGATCCCAGATTCTGCGACGCCGAACAGGGCGACTTCCGTCTGCGGGAGGATTCTCCCTGTCTGGATCGGGCCGGATGCGGATTGATCGGCGCGCTCGGGGCATGCGGCGAGATGCAAGCGCCCCGTTCCGCGGCAGCCGGGATCAGTAGATCGCTTCGCGGATCCGCGCGCTCAGATAATCCATCAGCCAGACCACGACCGCGATCGTGATCACCATCGTTCCGACCTCATGCCATCGCGCCAATCCCTGATACTGGATGAGAAGCGTCCCGATCCCCCCTCCTCCCACCAGCCCGATCACGGTCGCCATGCGGATGTTGATGTCCCAGCGATAGATGGTAAACGAGAGATACGGCAGCACGATCTGCGGGACCACCGCGTACCAGAGCACCTGGAGCCAATTTGCGCCGGTGGCTTCGATCGCCTCGATCGGGCCCTTGTCGACGTTCTCGATCTGTTCGCTGTACAGCTTCACGAGCGACGCCACCGAGTGCAGCATGAGCGCGAGCATTCCCGCGAAAGGACCGATCCCGACCCACACGGAGAAGATGATCGCCCAGATGAGCGGTTCGATGCTGCGCGTGAAGTTCGAGACCAGGCGCGACAGAGTGTAGACCGCGCGGGCGCGCGCGCTCGCTCTCATCAGGTTCCGCGCCGCGAAGAAGCTCGCCGCGAAGGCGATGGGGACGGCGATGAGGGTCGCCATGAGCGCGATGAAGATCGTCACTGCCATCGCTTCGAGAGTGATCCCGATGATGGACCAGTCGGGCGTGAAGAGCGCGCCGAAGATCCGCCGCGCTCCTCCCGCTCCGTCTGCGCTGAAGAGAGCGGAAGGTCGGATCCGCGTGAGCTTCCAACCGACCACGATCGTGAGCAGGAGCGCGAGTGAGGTGAAGAGGCCGGAAGGCGACATCCACCAGGTGCCTCGCGGCTCCACGCGCGTTCGGGCGAGGAAATCGTTGGTCCGTTCGATGAAGGTGCGTCCCGTGGAGTGCGGGGAACGCGTCCAGAGGAGCCCCGCAACGATCGCCGCCGGGACCAGGCCCAGCGCCACCTCCTCGGTCCATCCCACGTCGGAGAGCTTCTGCTTCGACATCCAAACTACCAGTGCATAGCTGCAGAATGCCGCGTGATAGACGAGAAGGGTGTTGATGAGCAGCCCCTCGACCCACGCCTTACGGGCTTCTTGGATCAATCGCTTCTGGTATGCGTCCATCTCGCTCCTCAATCGATGTGCACTTCCATCGAGGACTATCTCCGTCGATATGTATGTCCGGCGGTATGTACGTCCGGCGAGGTGTGTGTCAGTCGATGCGCACTTCCCGGGCATCCTCGCCATAGATCCGGCGGAACCAGCCCTCGTCGATTTGATCGGGTCTTCCCTCGAACACCAGCTCGCCCGCTTTGAGAGCGATCACGCGCGTCGCATAGGCGCGCACCAAAGAGAGGAAGTGCAAGTTGCACAGGATCGTCTTGCCCATCTTCTGATTCGCGTCCGCCAGATAGCGCATCACGGAGTGCGAAGTCGCTGGATCAAGGCTGGCCACCGGTTCGTCCGCGAGCAGGATTTGCGGATCCTGCAGCAACGTGCGCGCGATCGCGACGCGCTGCTGCTGCCCCCCGCTCAACTGGTCGGCCCGCTGGTCTGCCGCTGCCCGCAGCCCGACCAGGTCGAGGCAATGGAGCGCGCGCTCGCGGTCCGCGGAGGAGAAGCGCCCCGTCAGGCTCACCCACGTGGGCGTCTCGGCCAGCCGTCCCGTGAGGACGTTCGTCAGCACCGACTTGCGCTTCACCAGATTGAACTGCTGAAAGATCATCCCGATCTCGCGCCGAGCCTGGCGCAAGGCGCGCGCATCCAGCAGGGTGAGATCGAGTCCTTGAAAGAGAATCGAGCCCGATGTCGGTTCCACGAGCCGATTGATGCAGCGCAGGAGGGTCGACTTCCCGGAGCCGGAGAGCCCGATCACGACCAGGAACTCGCCGCGCTCGACCGCGAACGACACGTTCCTCAGCGCATGGACGCCGTTGTCGTAGATTTTCTCGAGGCCCCGGATCTCGAGGAGTGGGCTGCTCATAGGCGAAGAGTCCGGGCCCTTACTGGCCCAGTAGTTTCTCCAGCTCGACTCCGGAGCTGCCGATTGCTTCACGCAGCGGGTCGAACGTGGAATCCTCGATACGCGCCAGGCCGGAGATCGCGTACAGCTCCTCCAGAGCGGCCTTTCCCTCTTCGGTGGCGGCATACTCGAGGAGAGAGGCGACGAGCGCATCGACGAAGGCCCGCTGACGCGCGGGATCGTCGAACAGATTGCTGCGAATGACCCACGGATCGTTGGGGATCGCCTCGGTGAGCGCGAGGATCTTCACTTTCTCTTCGACATCGGGAAACTGCGTCAAAACTTTCTCGCGCGCGTCGCGGATGCGGATGGCGGTGTCCCCTTGCGCCGTCACCGTGGTCTCCGGCGGGCTGTAATAGCAGGCCCCCGCATCCACCTGACGCTGATACACCATGGTGACGACCACGTCGTGCTTGCTGCCGAAGACATGCTCGCCGAGCTCGATGCCGAGATCACGGAACAGCTTCGAAGGCATGACGAATCCGGCGGTGGAAGCAGGATCGGTGAAGGCGAACTTCTTCCCCTGGAGCTGCTCGAGTTCGTCGATACCCGAATCGACGTGGGTGATGATCTGGCCGCGATAGGTGCGCTGGTCCTTCCCGCGCACCACGCCGAGGAACGCCTCCACGGGATAGCCCTTGATGTCGCGAGCGAGGATGTAGCTGAAGGCGGTGAGCGCCGCGAAGTCGGCCATGTTGGAGCCGAACGCCTCCACCACCGCGATGTAGCTCGTCGGAATCGCGCTCTCGATGTAGAAGGGGCGCGCTCCCCCGGATAGCTTTTGGGACATCGCGTATTCGAGATACCGGGTGACCTTGTCCGCGCTCACGGCGATCCCTTGCGCGTCGACCGAAGGGACGAAGTACATCGTGAAGGGACGCTCTTCGTCTCCGACCTCGACATCGGAGGATTGGCACGCGCTCAACCCGAGGAGCAAGGCGAGGAGGAGCGCCGGGAGCGGACCGCCGGCACGCGCAGAGGGAGTGTCGTTCCGCTTTCGAGCGCGACTCGCTCGAAGGATCCATCGAGGCGGGATCTCGCTCATCGTTCTCCTGCTCTGTGCGGGGACGGCGGACGCCCCCGGAAGGTCCCGAGGGCGAGGAAAATGGCGGGGCCGACGGGGCTCGAACCCGCGACCTCTGGCTTGACAGGCCAGCGTTCTAACCAAACTGAACTACGGCCCCGCACGAGGCAGACCGGTATTCAATCGCAAGGCCCGCTCAGCTGTCAACCGGGAACTGGGATCCGTCTCGCGAAACCCAAGCGCGCTGCGTGAGATCGAGCGCCTCCGCCAATCCGGTCAGGCTCTCGCGATGCGGACCGGAAGCGAGCGCGACGCGGGGCCGGCCCGAAATCGCTTCGAGCTGGGCCGTCGTCGGCCAGAGCGAGTCCAGGAGATGCGCGATCACCTCCAGTCCGGGCAGATCCAACAGCGCGCTCCACCGGGAGGCGACCGCCGCATGCGGCGCCCCGCGAAAGAGCGTGCCCAGCAGTTTGGGCCGCGGATCGCTCGCCAGCCGCCGGGCGAACTCGGTCCACCCTCCGTCCTCTTCCGGAATCCAGGCGATTTCCGCGCAGTGGCGACGCTTCCCCGCGGGCGGATTCCAGCCTCTCAGCTCGGTATACGGCGCGAGCCCCATCGGCAAGATCCAGATCCAGGGCCCCTTAGGAAGAGACCCCGGATCTCCTCGCAGCTCCACCGAGACACGATGAAGGCGCGCCAGCTCTTTCTCGACCTGAGCGATTTGCGCAGGAGTGAGATCTCCTCCGCGGCGGCGGCGCGAGGTCGTGCTCCAGGAATCGCGGATCCTGCTCCGAGCGCGCACCATCGCGGCGAGCAAGGCCGGTTCGCGGTCGAGCCGCTGTTCCACCGAGGCAATCGAATGAAGTCCCGCGCGCCAGTCTCTCGCGACCAGCAGCACGTCGTTGTGCGCGAGCAACGCCTGCTCTCCCGCCCCGTCCTTGAGGGAAACCGCGCCCATGTCGAGCGAATCGGTGATCACCAGGTGATCCTTGGTCTTGCGCGTCACACGGGAGATGACCGCTCTGCTCAACGATGCAGGCAGCCCGTCGCCCCAATCCACATGCGCGGTCATGAGCCAGGAAGGGTCGCTCGCGGGACGGCGCAAGCACTCGACGAACGGCTTCTCGTGGAGCGCGCGCTGGCGTGGCTCCATGATCGGGAGCGTGCGATGACTATCCTGGGTCGTGCCCCCGTGTCCCGGATAGTGCTTGAAGCAGCCGACCGTGCGGGTGGCGGCCAGCCCGCGTGTGAACGCCCAGCCGAGGATCGCGACGCGTTCCGGATCGCTTCCATAGGAACGCGTCCCGATCACTCCATTCTCCGGATGCGTATCGAGGTCGAGCAGCGGGGCGAGATCGACATGAATGCCGAGCTGGCGCAGCCGCTCGCCCAGGACCGATCCCACGAATCGAACGTCGGCGGCCCGCCCCAGGCGTCCGAGCGCTCCTGGAGTCGGAACCGCGGGCCAGGGAGTCCCGTGGGAGTCGCGCATCCCCGCGGTCGGATGGATCAGGCCGCCTTCCTCGTCGCAGAGAAACAGAAAGGGCGCCCCGGAGGGCACATACGCCGCGATCTCGTCGCGCAGGGCTCGAGCTTCCTCGACCGAGTTTCCGAGATTGTCTCGAAACAGCATGAGCCCGCTCACCTGCCCCGCGCGGATCGCCCCGCCGAGCGCTGCGGGAAAGCTGCGCCCTTCGAATCCGAGGACCCACGGCGAGGGACCGCTCCGGACGTGATACGCCCCCGAACTCTTCTTCGCGGTCGCCACTACTGTCCCCCTTCCGGCGCGCGCGCTCGTGGCGGCGCAGCCCTCAATAGAACCGCAGGACGTTCGTGCCCCGGTAATAGAAGCGCAGGATGTCCCGATAGTCGTATCCGCGCTCCGACATTCCCATCGCCCCGAACTGGCAGAGACCGATTCCGTGCCCGAACCCGCGCCCTTCGATGCCGACTCGTTGCACCCGGTCTCCCTCTCGATCGAGCGCGACTTTCGTGAGCATCGCGCTGCGCAACGGCTCTCCATTGGGCCGGCGGATCGCCCAACGAATCGGATCCCCTCCCAGCTCCACCGTGCCGTGATCGAACTCCAGGACCAGCCGGCCCACCCGTTTGGAAGGAGTGCGAGCCGCGATCTCCATCGAGCGGAGCCGCCCATACTTCTGCCGGTCCCAGCTCGTGATCTGCTTGGAGAGGGTGCGGTCGAGCATCTCCTCGAATGCGTCGCCCTCCCACACTTCGTTCCAGGTGTACCGCGGAGAGATGGCGCAGAACGAGTCGGAAACTCGATCGGTCTTGCAGCGCACTCCCTGTAAATAGGGAGCGTCCGCGCCGGCGCGCGTCCAGACTTCGGACGGCGTGGCGCTGTGGCCGCCGCACGTGGAGGAGTAATAGGAGACGATCGGGCGACCGCTGCCCTCGACCGCGACCACGCCGCGCGTCGCTTGTGTGGCCTGAGTGCACCAGTCGACCTCCGTGTCGACGCCTCCGTACGCTTGGTCTTCCACCGTCGCGAGCAGATCGAATCCGCGCGCCGCCCAGCGCCGCAGCATGGCGAGGGTGTAGCTGCGTGCCGCCACAGCCTGGGCTTTGATCGCCTCGACACGAGCGGGAGGTTGCGCCCCGATCTCGAGCGGGACTACCCCCGCGATGTACGACTCGAGGTCGATCACGTTGACCACCACGATGCCGTCGCCGTTCGAGAACAACAGCAGCTCCCCCCGATAGCCGCGACCATCCACCTCGAGGTGCGAATCGGGACGGGTGGGAAAGGCGAAGAGCGTGTCGGGGACATTCGCCCGCATCTGCCCCGAGGGATCCCACACCTGGATTCCCTCGCCGCGCGAGGTGAAGCGCCACGGTTGATCGGCGCGCGTCGGAGCGAGGCCGGAGTGCAGGATCCCGACCGCCCACTCCCCGTCCGATCCGATCTCGACCTCCGGCACGCCGAGCAGGAGGCCGACGCGTATGAGAGGAATCGGAGCGCTGCCCGCCAGGGCGGGGACGAACAACGCCACGGCGAGCGAAATCCACCAGGTGCGCGGTCGCCGGATCGAGTCGAGGCCTGCAAACGTCATGCGCCGGTCGGTTCCTCCGGTCCTGGACCGAGGAATCAGCGAACGGGAAGGATCGTTCCTACTCCGAGGCTGAGATCGTAGGTCGGTGTCCAGCGTCGTTCGGTGTTGATCACGTGGAGCCCAGACTCGAGATTGACGAAGATGCCGGAAGTCCGGTGCATGTTGACGCCGACCTTCGCATTCCATCCGAACTCGAAGATGTTGGCCTTGCGCACGAGATCATCGTCCGGAGCGCCCTGCCCCGCATTCGGATCGGCGGGGAGATAGCGCGCCTGCATGTCGTAGAGTCCCATGCCGGCGGCCGCGTAAGGCACCCAGTAACGCCCCTTGGACAATTCCTCGAAGCGCCGCACGACATCGAACGTGAACGGCATGATCCTCAGTCCGTCGGTTCGCTCTCCGGGAAACGCGCGCAGATTAGGCGCTCCGTCGAGGTCCGACTGCGAGATCTGCTCTCCTTCGAGGAACCGTACGCCGAAGTCGCCGCGCAGGTCCCACCGCGGCGCCACCTGGTAGGTGCCGAGGAAATTGAACCCGAGTCCGAATCGATAGCCGTCCCCGAGGCGATCGAAGACGTCCGAGCCGCATCCTTGCAGCGCCACGGTCCCGACTCCCAGCGCGGGAGAGGCGAGGCCGGCGACGGCGAAGAGAACGAAGGCCGGCGCGCGCCAAAGCCGGCGCAGAATGCGCCCGGAAGAGGTCAGGGACATGCGATCCTCCGTGATCTGAAAGCCCAAGGCAATCCTGCGAGACGGGCACTTCACAGCACCGCAGGACGCTAGCAC
>CAMPIC010000090.1 GCA_946886185.1 uncultured bacterium | reverse complement strand
GACCACGTCCGCGACCTCGACGAGCTTGGACGACTTGGGATTGAAGGCGATGCTGAAGCCGGCTTCGCGCGCCGCGTCGACGTCGTTGGTGTGGTCGCCCACGAACGCGCACTGCGCCAGGTTGAGCCCGAACTTGTCCGCCAGCTCGGACAGCGCGTGCGCCTTTCCCTGCATGTCGTAGCGCGTCGCGGTCCAGGAGTGGAGCCGGCCGATTTCATCGAAGTGGATCCGATTGGTGAAGACCGCATCGAAGGGGTGCTCGGGAAAGAACTCGTCGATCACGAGATCGAGCGTTCCCGAGATCACCGCGAGCCGATACCCGCGCCCCTTGAGCTCATCCACCACCGCGCGCGCGCGAGGGATGGGCGACAGGTTGCGCACCTCCTCGAGCAGATGCTCACGAGTGGCTCCGGCCTCGATCCATTCACACACGTCCATTTGCACCCAGGTCTCGTAGTCGAACTTTCCCGCCATGAAGTCGTCGTAACGCTGGTTCGAGAGAATCAGATCGCCCCGATAGCGGCGGTTCAGGAGCTGCCAGATGACGAGCCGCTCCGGATGCTGAACCAAGGTGCCGTCGACATCGAACGCGATCAACCGGATCGGGTCGGCTTTCTCGCGCAACACCTCAGCGATCGACTTCAACGACCCTCCTCCTCGAGAGTCGGCGCAACACGGCCAGATTCCTCCGATCCGCCTGACCTTCCTTCGGAGTCTCCAGCACCATCGGCACGTCGCGGAACGCGGGGTCCTGCAGGATCCTCGCGATCGCGGCGGCGCCGACGAATCCCTTGCCGATGTGCTCATGCCGGTCCACGCGACTTCCGCACTCCTTCTTCGAGTCGTTGAGATGGAACCAGTCGATCGTGGCGAGGCCGACTCTCCGTTCCAACTCTCCGCGCACATCGGCATATCCCTGCTCCGACCGGTAGTCGTAGCCGGCGGCCAGCAGATGGCAGGTGTCGATGCAGACGCGCACACGAGAGTCGCCCACCCGCGCCAACAGCTCTTCCAGATGCTCGATTCGATGCCCCACGTTGCTGCCCTGACCGGCGGTGTTCTCGATCAAGAGTCGGGTCGTGAACCCGCGCGTGGAGCGCAGCGCTTCTTTCATGCAGGAGGCGATGCGCTGCAGACACGCCGCCTCCCCTTCGCCCAGGTGCGATCCCGGATGGAAGACGAGGCGGGGAATGCCGAGCGCTTCGCACCGCTCGATTTCGTGCACGAACGCGGCGAGGGACTTCTCGCGCAGGGCCGCATCCGGCGAGCCGAGGTTGATGAGGTAGGAATCGTGGACCGCGGTCTCGAACGGTCCGAGACGAGCCTGCGTCTCGCGGAACAGCCGAATCGCTTCCTCGGTGAGCGGTTTGGCCGCCCACTGTCCGGACGTCTTCGAAAAGATCTGCACCGCGGCCGCCCGGTACCGCGCTGCTTCCTCGAGCGCGAGATGGAGTCCTCCGGCGATCGACCAGTGCGCGCCCAGGTACGGATGCCAGCCGCGCAGGCGATCGCGCTCCCGCGAGCGCTCGCGGGGCGGTCGAGCATGAGGCGCCCTTGCCGAGAGCGTGGGTACCTGTATGTTTATGGTTTCGAGGGTGGACACGGGTGGATCGTACCAGACCCGGCGCGGCGTCGCCGGGCGCCCGTGGCTGCGACAGGGAAAGACGAGGCTCGTGGACACTGCCGTGCTCGAAATCGCGCTCCGGAGCTTGTCGGAGCAACTCGCGCCGCCGCCTCGCATCGTCGAGGTGAGCCTCGCGGGAACGACCGGGATCACGCTCCTTCTGGAGCCCGAGCAGGGCCCGCGCTTCCAGCTCGTGATCGACATCGATCCGGTCCAGGCGACGCTGCATACCCGTCCGGTTTCTCACTCGCGAGATGGATCGCCTCCGCAGTTCGGTGGGCGCATCGTGGGCGGATACTTGCTCTCCGCGAGCCGCGAGGAGGAGATGGACGCGGAGCCGCGCATCGTCCGGCTCGTGGCGCGCAAACCGGCGGAGGCCGATCCGCACGGACGCGACTGGTCGCTGGTGATCGAATACACGGGGCGCAGCGGCAACGTGCGCGTCGTGAGTGGACTCGAGGTCGTGCAAGACGCGTTGCGTCCTCTGGGTCCACAAGGTGGAGATCGATACACGCCTCCTCCTCCCGATCCGAGACCGGCGCTCGCAGAGGCGCCCGAGCTCGCGAGCCTGTTCCGCGCTTCGACTCCGGCCGAATGGTGCAAGCAGCTCGCGCGCTATCGCGGCGTCTCGCGCGCTTCTGCGTGGGACGCGATCTGGAGGGGTCTCGACCTGGATCCGGATGCGATCGCAGCTCCGGCGAGCGACCCCATCGAGATCCTCACCGAGCGCGCCACTCGAGCCGGCTTCGATCCGTTGGAGTGCGCGCGGCGCGTGCACGATCGCCTAATCGCAGCATCGGACGAAGATAGCGACGGTCGACATGTGGTTCGCGGCGAGCCCCATCGTCAAGAATCCGGGCGCGGCCGGCTGCAGATCTATCGCACGCCGCGGAGCCTTCGGCCGCTCCTGCCCGCCGCGATCGTTTCGGCGCGGCCGCTCGTCTCTCTCGAGCCCCATCGAGTCCAGAACGCACCGTCGGATCCGATGGCGGTCCTCGCGAGCGGCTACTCGATCATCGTCGGAGCGCGCCGGGAGGAAAGCCGGCGGGAGCATTATGGACGCCGCTTCCATTCGGAGATGCAGCGGCTGCGCCGGCTGCGCGAGAAAGTCGCCGCGGAAGCAGGGTCGGCCGAGGACGAGAGCAAGCTGCGGCTATACGGAGAGGCCATCCTCGCGAACCTGCGGGCGATCAAGAAAGGCGACGCCGTTTTGCGGTGCAGCGACTGGACTCGCGAACCCGGTGCGCCTCCGCTGGAGATTCCGCTCGATCCCGCGCGTCCCGCCACCGATTCGGCCGACCAGTATTTCAAGCGGGCGCGCCGGGCCGCGAAGTCCCGGCCGATCCGGGAAAAACGCATCGCCAAGCTCGACGAGGCGATGGCGAAGCTGTCGATGATGGAAAGCCGTCTACGCGATCAATCTCTGCCCGACGCGGCCACGATCGAATCGTCGATCCGCGAAGCGCTGCGCTCTTTCTACCGGGAACCGGTGTCAGCCGACCCGGGCTTGCGCATGGCGGCGCCGAGCGATCCAGGGGCTCGGTCGCGCGCGGCAGCAGGGTCCACCGCGACCGCGCGGCCGCGCAGCGCCGAAGCCGCCCCACCGCGCCGAGACGGAAAACCGTCGCCCGGCGGAGGCGGAACCGGGGCGCGCGGGAATGGAGCCCGGGGTGACAGCCGATTTCGCCCCCGCGAGTTCATGATCCGCGACGGATGGAAAGTGATCGTGGGCCGCTCCAACGAAGAGAACGATCACGTGACCCACCGTCTCGCGAAGCAAGAGGACTACTGGTTCCACGCCTCGGGCGTTCCGGGCAGTCACGTCGTGCTCAAACGGGCGGGCCGCAAGGACAATCCCAGCTCCAAGGCGATCGAGGAAGCGGCCGCCATCGCCGCCTTCTACAGCAAGGCGCGCAACTCGCGCAAGACGCCCGTCATCTATACGCTCAAGAAGTACGTGCACAAGCCCAGGAAGGCGAAGCCCGGTCTCGCGATGTGCACGAACGAGAAGACCGTGATGGTCGCGCCGAAGAATCCGGAAGAAGGAGTCGCTCCGGAGTGGATCGCCGAGGACTGACTCCGGTCAGGCCCGGCTGGTGAGCGGGCGTGCCCTGTCGCGCAACTTGGCCAGGGTGTTCAAGAGCAGGGTATGGTCGACCGGTTTGACCAGATGCGCGTCGAATCCCGCCGCGACGGTACGGCGCCGTTCCTCGTCCTGTCCCCAACCGGTTACCGCGACCAGGATCGCGCCGCTGCCCCAGGAGGTTTCGCGGATCCCGGCGGCGACATCGTATCCCGTGATGGTCGGCATTCCCAGATCGAGCAGAACGATTTCCGGCTGGAATCGTTTGGCGAGCTCGAGTGCGGCCCCCCCGTCGTGCGCCGTTCGGACTTCGCCCCCCGCGCGCCGCAGGAGCAGGGCGAGGCTTTCCGCGGCGTCCTGGTTGTCGTCCGCGATGAGGATGCGCCCTGAAGAAGACAGCGTTTTCGCCTCGCGCGCCGGACTCGGATCGCGCTCTGCTTCCGCCAGCATCGGAAGTCCGATCACGAACTCGCTTCCCTCGTCCGTGCCCGCGCTGTACGCCTCGATCGTTCCTCCATGCAGCTCCAGCAGCCTGCGCACCAAGGTAAGTCCGATTCCCAACCCTGCCTGGGAACGCCCGATCGAATTGTCGACCTGGTAGAACAGGTCGAACACGCGCGGCAGATCCCCCGGCGCGATTCCGATTCCACTGTCCCGGATCTTGAGCAGGACTCTGCCCGAACCGTCGCTCGCGAACGCCTTCTCGACCTCGAGGCGGATCTGGCCGCCGCGCGGAGTGAACTTGACGGCGTTGCTGAGAAGATTCACGAGGCACTGCGTGATTCGGATGCGGTCCACGCGGAGGAAGACCGGCTCGGGGTGCGCCACGATCTCGAACGCGTACGCGCCCCGCTCGAGCATCGGATGGCACGCTTCCACGGCAGCATCGAGAATCTCCGAAAGCGCGACCCGGTCCCGCTGGAGCTCGATCTTTCCCTGGGTGATGCGCCCGACGTCGAGCAGATCGTCGACCAGCCGGGTCAGGTGCATCACTTGCCGGTCGATGATGTCCCTGCACCATTCCAACTCGTGCTCTGTAAGCGGCTTGCGCCTCATCGCGGCGACCGTGTTCCGGATGGGAGCGAGCGGATTGCGCAGCTCGTGCGCGAGCGTGGCGAGGAACTCGTCCTTGCGGCGATCGGCCTCGCGCAGCAGCTCGTCCGCCTCGCGCTGGGCCGTCACGTCGGTGATGTGACCCACGACGCGGACCGCCCGGCCATCCTCGTCGCGAACGATCCGTCCCCGGTCCCAGGTCCAGATCCATTCGCCGCCGTCGCGTCGGACCCGATACTCGGCGCCATAGGTACGATCGAGGGAAAGCAGCGCCGCGTCGATCACCGAAGCGCGCGCGTCACGATCTTCCGGATGAATTCGGTCGACCCACCAGCTGACGCCCGAGCCTGATTCCTCCGCTCCGCATCCCAGCATCGTGACGAGGCCGCTCGACCGGTCGACGGTTCCCTTGACCAGATCCCAATCGTAGACGCCGCCCGGCATCGCCTCGGTCGCGAGCCGGAAGCGCATCTCGCTCTCACGCAGCCGCGCGTTGGACGCCTCCAGATCCGCGGTGCGCTCCGCAACGCGCGCTTCCAGGTCCCGATTGAGCTCTTCGAGCTGTTCGCTCTTGCGGTAGAGGTCGACGAAGACGTTCACCTTGGCGCGCAGCACTTCCGGCACGACCGGAACCGAAACGTAGTCGACCGCTCCGTTGCCGTAACCGCGAATCCGGTCCGGATCGGTCATGAGGATTGCGGATACCAGGATGATGGCGGTATTGCGGCACCGAGGATGCTCACGGATGAGCGCGGTGAGCTCGAACCCGTCCAGATCGGGCATGCAGACATCGATCAGGACGACCGCGATATCGGACTTGAGCAGGTGCTCGAGCGCCTCGCGCGCGGAGTTCGCCTTGATCAGATTCTGGCCGAGCTCTTCGAGGATGACCTCGTAGCTGAGGAGCTTGCCGGGCTGGTCATCGACCAGGAGGATGTTCACTTTTTCGGAAGCGGTCATCCGTTTCGCCTCACCGGTGCAACCACATCCGCAAAGTCGAGAGGAGCTGTTCCGTGTTGACCGGCTTGGCGAGATAATCGGACGCGCCCGCATCGAGGCACTTTTCGCGATCTCCCTTCATCGCCTTGGCCGTGAGCGCGACGATGGGCAGCCGCTGGAAAGCGGGATTCTGGCGGATCGACTGCATCGTCTGATAGCCGTCCATCTCGGGCATCATGATGTCCATCAGCACGATCGCCAAGTTCGGAGTCGTTTCGATCGTGCTGATCGCTTCCTTTCCCGTGTCCGCCGTCAGGACGGTCATTCCGCGCCGCTCCAGGACGCTACTCAGGGCGAAGATGTTCCGAACATCGTCGTCCACCACGAGCACTTTCTTACCCTGCAGATCTTCGTCGGAACGATAGAGTCGGTCCAGCATGAATTGCTTTTCGACCGGAAGGTCCGACACTACCCGATGTAGGAAGAGCGCGGTCTCGTCGAGGAGCCGTTCCGGAGATTCCACTCCCTTGACCACGACGCTGCGGGCGAGGACGCGGAGGCGAGCATCCTCCTCGTGAGTCAGCTCCTTGCCGGTGTACACCACCACCGGGAGGTCCTGCAGCGACTCGTCCTTGGCGATCTCCTCGAGCACTTCGAAGCCGGTGATGTCCGGCAGTCGCAGATCGAGCACCAGACAGTCGATGCCGCCGCCCGCGAGCAGGGAAAGCGCCTCGGACCCCGTCTCCGCGATCTCGATGTCGATGTCGTCATGGCCGAGGAGCTCGCGGATGCTCATCTGCTCGGTCGGATTGTCCTCCACCACGAGGAGCTTGCGGCGACGCGGCGTCGTGTACTCGCGAATTTTGATGAGCGCTTTCTCCAGACCGAGCGCCGAAGTCGGCTTGGTGATGAAGGAAAACGCGCCGCGGGCCAGCCCATTGCGGCGATCCTCGTCCAGAGTGACGATCTGCACGGGGATGTGCCGCATCGCCGAGTCCTGCTTGAGCTGACTCAGCACCTTCCATCCCAGCATGTCGGGAAGGAAGATGTCGAGCGACACCGCGACCGGGCGGTAGCGGCGCGCGAGCTCGATCGCCTCCTGGCCGCGCGGGGTCGCGATTACCTTGAACCCTTCTTCGTGCGCGAGATCGAGCAGGATCCGCGCGTAGTGAGGATCGTCCTCCACCACGAGCAGCACGGAATCGCCCGTCTCGATGTTCGCGCGATCGTCCTCGATGTATTCGACCTTCCATTCCGTCGCGGGGAGCCCGGTGATGCGCGAGGGTGGCCGGACCGCGGGGCGTTCTTCCTTGGTGATCCCTGAAGCGGATGCGCCCACGTACGTGAGCGGCAGATAGAGACGGAAGGTGCTCCCCTCTCCCGGAGTGCTGCGGAGCTGGATCTCCCCTCCCAGGAGGTGGGAAAGATCGCGGCTGATCGCGAGGCCCAATCCCGTGCCCCCGTACTTGCGGCTGGTGCTCGCGTCCGCTTGCTGGAACGCCTCGAAGATGATGCGCTGCTTCTCGACCGGAATCCCGATCCCCGTGTCGGAGACTTCGAAACCCACCACCGTGCTCGCGGTCGAGAGCACCGGATGGCTCGAGTTCCAGCCGTCGCGCGCCACGAAGATGCGCATCCGCACCTCGCCCATTTCGGTAAACTTGAACGCGTTGGAAAGGAGATTCTTGAGAACCTGCTGGAGCCGCTTGGAGTCGGTGACCATGGAGTTGGGCAGCTCCGGATCGATCTGCATCTGGAACGCGAGGTGACGGTTGTCCGCCTCGGGTCGGAACGTCCGGTGGACCGTCTCCACCAAGGAGGTGAACGAGAGTTCCTGCGCATCCACCGTCACGGTGCCCGATTCGATCTTGGAGAGATCGAGGATGTCGGTGATGAGATTGAGGAGATCGGCTCCCGCTCCGTGGATCGCCCGCGCGAACTCCACCTGCTTGCTCGTGAGGGTCCCCTCGGGGTTATCGCTCAACTGCTGCCCGAGGATGAGGATGCTGTTGAGCGGCGTCCGGAGCTCGTGCGACATGTTCGCCAGGAACTCCGACTTGTACTTGGACGTGAGCGCGAGCTCCGCCGCCTTCTCCTCCAGCGCGCGGCGAGCCTGTTCGATCTGCGCGTTCTTGCGCTCCACCTCCGCGTTCTGCTCCGCGAGCTGCTGCGCCTTCTGCGCGAGCTGCTCGTTGGTCTGCTGCAGCTCGCGCTGCTGGGTCTGGAGCTCCGCGGCCAGCTTCTGCGACTGCTCGAGGAATGACTCGGTCTGCATGGTCGCCTCGATGCTGTTGAGCACGATCCCGATGCTCTCCGTGAGCTGCTCCAGGAACGCAATGTGCACCGGCGCGAACTCGCCCAGTGAGGCGAGACCGAGGACCGCCTTGGTCTGCCCCTCGAACACGACCGGAAAGACCGCGAGGCTGCGCGGCTTCACGGTGAACAGGATCGATCCGATCGGAACCGTATCGTCCGGGAGGTCGGTCACGAGGACACGGCGCTTGTTCACGGCGCACTGCCCCAGGAACGACTCCCCGAGCGCGAGCCGATCCGGATACTTCCTTCCCTCGGGACCGTTGGCGTAGGCCGCCAGCATCGTGAGCTGGCGCGGCTCCTCGTTCGACATCCGATAGATCACGCCCTGATGCGCGCCCACCAGCGGTACGAGCTCGTTGAGGAGCATCTTTCCCACCGTCACGAGATCGCGCTGCCCCTGGAGCATCGCGGTGAAGAGCGCCATGTTGGTCTTGAGCCAGTCCTGCTCGGTGTTCCGCTCCGTGGTCAGGCGGAGGTTGCCGATCATGGTGTTGATGTTGTCCTTGAGCTCCGCCACCTCCCCGCGCGCTTCCACCTGGATCGAGCGGGTCAAATCTCCCTTGGTCACGGCGGTCGCCACCTCCGCGATCGCGCGGACCTGGTTCGTCAGGTTGGCGGCGAGCAGGTTGACGTTTCCTG
>CAMPIC010000089.1 GCA_946886185.1 uncultured bacterium | reverse complement strand
GAAGCGCGGGCTCCAGGAGCAGCGCGTCCTGCCGGTCGTTCCAGAAAAGCATCATCAGAAAGATCCGTCCCAACGCCATGAGATCACTGGGCGCTCCGAAAGCGCGCGCGATGACCACTTCGACGATGCCGCCGTCCAGTCGCGCTTGGATCTTGCGCGCCTGTTCGGCCTCGAGACCGGCGCTGCGCCCGATGAAGCGAAATCCCCCAGGAGCGGCCTCCTGCATCCTGCCTCCGAAGACGACCCGATCGGGCGTCGATGCCACCACGCGCACGAGGTCGTGCTTGCCCTGATCCAGCGGAACATAGCTTTCGGAAGACAGCTTCGCGTCCAGGAGGAGTCCGGAGCCCGCGCTCTCGCTCTGCATCTCCAGCGTGCGCACGTCGATGCGCATGGTGAACGTCTGGATTTGCGGCTTGAGCATGGCGGTGGGGAGGAATGCTTCCATGCGCGGCTGCGGAATCGCCCAGACCGTCGGCTCGCCCTGCACTCGGTCCCGATCGAGGGTGGAGAGCGGCGCGGTGCTCACGGCATCCGTGATTTGGGAATCGATACACCAGCGGGCGGGCAGATGGGCGGAGACGGCGCGATACGATGCGCGGAGCCGGCCCGGGGAAAGGCCCAGATGAGGGCGACCCGCGTTTCGATACAGATCGATCAGCCCGTGCAACACGCCCGAGATCGCGCTCAGCTTGAGGTAGAGGCACTCGAGCACGAAGAGCCCGGTGCGATCTCCCTCGAAGAAAAACTGCTGGCGCGGAGGAGAGAGCGCTTCCGCGAGCGCGTGTCCATGCGGTTCCTTCTCCAGCTCCCGCCGGAACTCGCGCGACGAGAGCGTCTCGACGATGGACGCGCCCCCCAGGAGCGCCGCCACCTCGTCGCATGCGAGCAACAACGGAGCGCGGGGCACGAAGAAGAACTCGTAATAGGCGAACGGATGGAGGCGCTCCTCCGCGAGGATCGGGCGGTCGAGCGTGCTCCCTGCGGGATAGCATTCGTCTCGGTGCGGGCAGTCGAAGCAGGGATGCCCGTGCGGCGCCGGAGCAACCCCATCGCGGATGCGCGGGAGCAGATCGCGATACACTTCTCCGCGCCGGCGCACGATTGTTTCAGGACTGGTCTCGTAGCGCGCGAGCGAAAAGGTGTAGAAGGTGACCGGGCGGCCCGGCCGCAAGGACGCAGGGCTGTACAGAAAGCGCGCGAGCGTGTCGCGATAAGAAGGAAGCCCGGAGCGGCGCAGGAGCGCCTCGTCCCGGCAAGTCTGGAGCGGCTCCAGGGTTTCGGGACAAAGTGGGACGGCGAAGCGGCCCGTTTTCTTGCAGTAGGCCAGGGGGCGATGCAGCGGTGCCGCCCCCTCGGGCACCGCAGGCAGACCGAGCGGCTCGAGCGCGGCGAGCCCTCGCCCGGCGATGCGCGCCGCGGCGAAACCGAGAGCCCAGTTGCGCGCGATCTGCTCATTGTTGCCCGCTTCGGCGGGAGGACCGGGGCGGGCGTCGTCGTAGTGGTTCGGCTCCATCATGAGCGAGGCGTTCCGGCCCGACGGAACCTCTCCCACGTACACTTCCGCGAGGTAGGTGCGGAGCGTGCTCCCGGTCGCGCTCAAAGAAATGAACGGATCGGCTCCCGGATCGAGCGTCCCCGAATGGGCCACCGGACGGAGCGTGGCCCCCGATCCCGCGTTGCCGATCGTGACGGCGGGCGCGGCATCGGACTTTGCGCCTGTTTCGTGCGTCGTCATTCCCTTGCGATGCCCGTGGAAGTGAAGCGTGGAAGTGCGAGAAAGAGCGCGAAATCCCTGGCGCGAATTGCACCACGGCGGTAGCAGCGCGTCAAGGCGTCGGTCGCCGGGAAGTCGGCCTGGTTGATGGGCTCGGCTGCACCGTCTACACTGCGCCCAGTAGCGGCCTGGCGCCGCGTCCCCACGAGCTACATGGAGGAGCCGTGCACGAAGGGATGAGGGATTTCGGTCACGATCCCGGAGAAGAGACGCGCCTGCCCGGCTCGCGCGCGCCCGAGCGCAAGCCGCCCTCTCGCCCCGCGCCTCCGCTTCCCGGCACGCGTCCCGTGCTCGGGTTGGTGGCGATTTACTCCGACCTCGCCGTGGAAACGACGCCTCCCGGTCTGCTCGGGCGCACCTACGCGCTGCGAGAAGGAGAAGTTCTTTTCGTGGGAAAGCCCCCTCAGCCCGAAAACCTCGTTCTAGAGGATGGGCGGACGCTCCCCATCGCGCATGCGCACCTGTTCCCGAGGAGCGAGGAGTTCGAGTACGTCTCGCGCCGGCACCTCGCGGTGGAACTGCGTCCAGGAGGAGAGGTGTGCCTCATGGATTTCTCCACCAATGGAGTCTTCCTGATGAAGCGGCAGGAGCACGTGCGCCGTCGCGCGGACGAGTCGGTTGCGATCCACACCTTCCGCGGTGAGGAAACGGTGGTCCTGGGTATCGACCTGCGCATTCAGAAGGATCGGAAAGCCCGCGAGCGGGCGGCGCGCCATCAGCTGCAGATTTTTCCCTTCGAGACGGCGATTTCCGAAGCGCTGGAGACGGAACGATGAAGTGCGCGGTCTGTTACGCCGACAATCCGGTTTGGCAGACGGTTTGTTCCGCTTGCGGCTCTCCGGCCCGCCCGCTCCAATTTTGCGCGGGGGGGCGGCTGCTGGCCGCCGGAGCGAGCCGGTGCGAGGACTGTCCGGCGCGATGGCCCGAGGTCACGAAGTTCACGGGCCACCCGCTGCTTCGGGGAGTGATCCGCGTTGAGGGAGGACTCATCTCGAACGCCGATGGCACGCGGGAGCTTCCGTATCTCGAGCTCCGCGATCAGGAACGGCCCTATGCGCTGGCCGTGGAAGGCCCGAGTCGTGTGCGCATCCTGGAAGGAGATCCGGCGGACGCCTCCTTCAAGCTCATGATCCGCCCGCAAACGACCGGGTTCTGTGCCAGGCCGACCGACGGTCAAGCATGCGTGGGACTTTCCTATGGACCGCTGCCTCGCGGGGGGCGCGTCGTCTCCGGGGAAGCGGCGCTCCGGATCACGTTCTTCGAGATCCCGGAGTGGGTCGAGACACGCTGAGTCCCAGAGCAGGAGACTGGACAAAATGAGCACCATCGATGTTGCGGCCCTCTCGTCGGAAATCTCCGCGGAATCGCCGTGTGGAGAAAATCTCGAATACGATCCGGCGTTCGGCGAGATGGAGCGGGCCGCGCAGGGAAAGCCCGAGCAGGAGATGGGGAGCACCGTGGTCGCGGCGGAAGAGCCCGACTGGAAGGACCTCAAGTCCAAGTCGCTCGCGGTGCTCACCCGAAGCCGCGATCTGCGCGCGGCCACCTATCTCGTGAGAGCGCTGGTCCATACGGACGGACTCTCCGGCTTCGCCGACGGCCTCGACTTGCTCCGCGCCCTGCTCGAACGCCACTGGGAGCACGTCCATCCTGGCTTGGATCCCGACGACGACAACGATCCGACCATGCGCATCAACGCCATCGTCACCCTGGTGGATCAAGACACCACGATCCGCGATATCAAGGCGACTCCGCTGGTCCGGGCGCGGGGGCTCGGACAGTACTCCCTGCGCGACATCGAAATCGCCTTGGGAGAAACGCAGCACGAGGCAGGGAGCCAGCCGGTGGAAATGTCGGTCATCGACGCCACGTTCCAGGATGCCGACCTCGAGGAGCTCAAGGCGACCGCGGAAGCCGTCTCGCGGGCGAGCGAGACGTTCGCGTCGATCGACGCGTTCCTCGTCGCGACCGCGGGCACGATGCACGCTCCCAATTTGAGCGCTCTACCCCCCGTTCTCGCACGGATTCAATCGGTGCTGGGCGAGCACTTGAGCCGCCGCGGAGTGGTCGATGCCGCGCTGGTGGGAACGGCTGCGGCCCAGGCGCCTCCCCCGGCGACCGGCGAGATCAACAGCCGTGAGGACGTCATTCGGGCGCTCGACAAGATCTGCGAGTATTTCAGCCGGCACGAGCCGTCCAGCCCGGTGCCGCTGCTCGCCAAGCGGGCGAAGCGCCTCGTTTCCAAGAGTTTCCTGGAGATCCTGCGCGACATGGCGCCGGGCGGCATCCACGAAGCGGAGTCGATCCGGGGTCCGGAGGAGTGATCATGGCTTTGTCGCACTTCGCGCACGCGGGGCTATCTGTGGAGCCGACCCGACGGCAAGCGGGGCTTTCTGTCGGGCCGACCCGGCTTCAAGCGGGGCTTTCTGTCGGGCCGGAGCCCGCCCGACTGCAAGAGGGACGTGCCGGGGAACCATCCCGACTGCATGCTGGGCCTCCCCGGGGGCCCTTCCGGTTGACAGGGAAGACGTTCGGCGCTAGAACTACTCTCGCGGTAACCGTCCACCTGACAACCGTTTTCACGGTTCAGCCAATCGAAACGGACGTCCTCCGCGAGGACCGCCCCAACCACGGAAGGAGGTGACTCTTGGCTCAGAGCAGTCAGAAGTTCATCGCTCGCAACCGCGCACCACGCGTTCAGATCGAATACGATGTCGAGCTCTACGGAGCCGAGAAGAAGATCCAGCTTCCGTTCGTCATGGGGGTGATGGCAGACCTCTCCGGCAATCCGGCAGAGCCGCTCGCCCCCGTCGCGGACCGCAAGTTCCTCGACATCGACGTGGACAACTTCGACGATCGGCTCAAGTCGATGAAGCCGCGCGTCTCTTTCGCCGTTCCCAACACCATCACCGGGGAAGGGAACATGAGCGTCGACATCACCTTCGAGAGCATGGACGACTTCTCGCCCGGGGCGATCGCGCGCAAGGTCGGAGCGCTCAACAAGCTTCTCGAAGCGCGGACGCAGTTGGCGAACCTGATCACGTACATGGACGGAAAGACCGGCGCGGAGGATCTCATTCAACGCGCCCTCAAGGACCCGGCCCTCCTGCAGGCGCTGGCCTCGACCCCGAAACCCGAAGACGGAACCTCCGGCGGAGAGTGAGTACGATGGCAGACGAAGCACGGGAATCTCAGGGGCAGCAGGCCCAGACACTGACCACCGACGAGTTCGCGACGCTCCTCACGAAGGAGTTCAAACCGAAGTCCGAGCGCGCCAAGGAAGCGGTCACGTCGGCGGTGCAGACGCTCGCCGAGTCGGTCATGCAGGACGCGGTCACGATTTCGGATGACGTCGTCGCGACCATCCAGTCGATCATCGCCGAGATCGACAAGCGCCTCAGCGATCAGATCAACGTGATCCTCCATCATGAAGAGTTCCAGAAGCTGGAGGGCGCCTGGCGCGGTCTGCATCATCTGGTCAACAACACCGAGACCGACGAGATGCTCAAGATCCGCGTCATGAACATCTCCAAGAAGGATCTCCACAAGACGCTGAAGAAGTTCAAGGGCACCTCCTGGGATCAGAGCCCGATCTTCAAGAAGGCGTACGAGGAGGAATATGGGCAGTTCGGCGGCGAGCCGTACGGATGCCTGGTGGGCGATTACCACTTCGACCACAGTCCGCCCGACGTGGAGCTGCTGGGCGAGATGTCCAAGGTGGCGGCGGCGATCCATGCGCCGTTCATCACCGGGGCTTCTCCGACCGTGATGGCCATGGACTCCTGGCAGGAGCTGTCCAATCCGCGGGATCTGACCAAGATCTTCACCACGCCGGAATACGCGGCCTGGCGCTCGCTGCGCGACTCCGAGGATTCGCGGTATCTGGGACTCTGCATGCCCCGCTACCTGGCGCGGCTCCCCTACGGGTCCAAGACCGATCCGGTCGAGGATTTCGCATTCGAGGAAGACACCGGCTCGGCCGACCACAGCCGCTATACCTGGTCCAACTCGGCCTACGCCATGGCCGTGAACATCAATCGCTCGTTCAAGATGTACGGTTGGTGCTCGCGCATTCGCGGAGTGGAGTCGGGTGGCGCGGTGGAAGGGCTCCCGGTGCACGCGTTCCCCACCGACGAAGGGGGAGTGGACATGAAGTGCCCGACCGAGATCGCAATCGCCGATCGGAGGGAGGCGGAGCTCGCCAAGAACGGCTTCATGCCGCTCCTGCACCGCAAGAACTCCGACTTCGCGGCTTTCATCGGCGCGCAATCTCTGCAGAAGCCGTCCGAGTACGACGATCCGGACGCCACCGCCAACGCCAATCTGGCGGCGCGCCTGCCGTATCTGTTCGCGACCTGCCGGTTCGCCCACTATCTGAAGTGCATCGTGCGCGACAAGATCGGATCGTTCAAAGAGCGTGACGAGATGCAGCGCTGGCTCCAGGCATGGATCCTGAAGTACGTGGATGGAGACCCGGCGCACTCTTCGGAATCGGTCAAGGCGATGAAGCCGCTGGCTGCCGCGGAAGTGATGGTGGAAAGCATCGAAGGGAACCCTGGGTACTACAACGCGAAGTTCTACCTGCGGCCACACTACCAGCTCGAGGGACTGACCGCGTCGCTCCGGCTCGTTTCGAAGCTGCCGTCCGAAAAGGGCTGAGATCAGGGAGCGAAGATCCCACGCAACCGGCGGCGGGTCGGAAGCGATAAGTCCAGCGTCGCATTCGAGCGGAGAGCACGAGTCGGCGAGACTGCAGAACCAGATCGTGTTGTAACACCGGGGTAGCGCACGGCCCGCCCGACGACGCGGCGAGCAAGGCGAGAACCTCACCACATCGTAAGGAAGGGAGTCAGAGCCGTGGCTGTTGACATGTTCATCAAGATTGGCGACATCGTGGGTGAATCGAAGGACGCCAAGCATGGGGGCGAGATCGACGTGCTGTCCTGGTCGTGGGGACTGAGCCAGTCCGGCACTATGCATACCGGCGGCGGCGGCGGCTCCGGAAAGGTGAACGTGCAGGACCTCACGCTCACCAAGTGGGTCGACAAAGCCTCCCCGGTGCTCATGCAGTACGCGATGACGGGGAACCAGTTTCCGACCGCGAAGCTGACCGTGCGCAAGGCAGGGAGCAGCCCGCTGGAGTACATCGTCATGACGCTCGCCGACGTGATCTGCACGAGCGTGCAGACGGGCGGATCGGGCGGAGAGGATCGCCTCGTCGAAAACGTCACGCTCAACTTCGCCAAGGTGAAGTTCGAGTACACCGCGCAGAAGCAGGATGGAACCGCCGACGGAGGAGCGATCCCCGTGGGTTGGGACATCCCCGGCAACATCGCGTGGTAATGCCGATCGTCCGGCTCCGCCCGGATGAACCGGAGGGCGCTCGCCCCCGGTCATCCGGGCGGTGTCGCGACGACTCGGGCTCATCCATGGAACGGCGCACCCGCGCCGGCCTTTTCACCGCCAAACCTCTCTTCTAAGGAGCTCGTCATGTCGGCCGAACAGAGCCTGCGGGACGGCGACCTGGAAAAGGCGCTGGCCGAGCTCCAGGCCGACGTGCGCCGAGATCCGGCCAATGCGAAGCACCGGACCTTCCTTTTTCAGCTCTATTCGCTCCTGGGTCAGTGGGACCGAGCGAATACCCAACTCGGCGTCGTCTCCGAAATGGATGCGACCACCATTCCGATGGCGCAGACCTATCGCGAGACGCTCAAGTGCGAGGCCTTTCGGGCGAAGGTGTTCAGCGGGGAACGCTCTCCGCTCGTCTTCGGCAAACCGGAGCCGTGGGTCGCTCTCATGATCGAAGCGCTCCGTCTCTCTGCGAGCGGGAAGATCGCCGAATCGCAGCGGCTGCGGGAAACCGCCCTGGAGCAAGCGGAGGCGACCTCCGGGACGGTGGACGGCAATGCCTTTGCCTGGATCGCGGACGCCGATCCCAGGCTCGGGCCGGTGTTGGAGACGATCATCAACGGCCGCTATTACTGGATTCCGTTTCGCCGGCTCCGGTCGCTGTCCATCGAGAAGCCATCCGATCTGCGGGATCTGGTCTGGTCTCCCGTGCAGCTCCAGTTCGCGAACGGGGGACAGACGGTGGGATTCGTTCCCACTCGCTATGTCGGGTCCGAAGCAAGCTCCGATCCGGAGGTGCGCATGGCGCGCAAGACCGATTGGATCGATCGCGGCGAGGATCTCTTCGAGGGAACCGGACTTCGCATGTTGACGACCGATCAGGCGGATTATGCGCTCCTGGAAGCGCGCGAGATCCGGCTCGACTCTCCGGAAGAAGAGCCTGTCGGCGAGGAGCGTGCCGGCACCGATGAGTGAGCTGAGCCAACGCGAGCGCCTCCAACCTTCGCTGCTCGACCGGCTGACCGACGACGATCCGGAGCGCGCGGAAGAGTCGCGCGACCGCCGTGTCCTGAGTCTCCAGAAGCTGCGCGAAGGAGTGGTGCGGGATTTGAGCTGGCTCCTCAACACGTCGCATCTTGCCGCCTCGGTCGATCTCTCCGAGCATCCCGAGGTCGAGAAGTCGACGCTCAACTACGGCATGCCCGACTTCACCGGCCAGACCGCCTCTACAGTGGACCTCGCGACGCTCGAAAAGCTGATTCGGCAGGCGATCGTCCAATTCGAGCCCCGAATCCTCGCGGAGAGCGTGCGCGTCCGCGCGCGCGCCAACCAGGATCAGCTCAATCACAACGCGATCACATTCGATGTGGAGGGGGAGCTCTGGGCCTTGCCGCTGCCGGTGCGTCTCTTCCTCCGCACCGAAATGGATCTGGAAGCCGGCAACATCTCGGTCGTCGAACAGTCCCGCTGAGCGGGCGGTGGTGGTGAGCGAAGCCGATGGATCTTCGCGTCGTCAGTCATAGCAACCGAGAGTGAGCGACGTCGATGGACCCG